>NZ_LMCV01000007.1:0-136787 GCF_001424925.1 Pseudomonas sp. Root329
GATGCATCGCCGATGGTAGTGTGGGGTTTCCCCATGTGAGAGTAGGTCATCGTCAAGATTAAATTCCGAAACCCCTATCTGCGTATGCAGGTAGGGGTTTTGTTTTGCCCGCAGGAAAGTTCTCACAGCAATACCGGACGGCTCCCGGCTGTCACAGTCTCCCGACAATGCTAAGGTTCGGCCCTAGCTTTTGTATTTTCCCAAGGAAGCCTTTATGCCGGACGCGACGTCCCTCAGTGCTGGTTTTATGGTGGTTCACGGCAACCGCCTGGACGAGTTGCGCAGCCTGGTGGTCAGCTGGATGCGGCGTTACCCGCTGGCTCCCTTGGAAAATGAAATTGCCCTGGTACAGAGCAACGGCATCGCCCAATGGCTGAAGCTGGCACTGGCAGAAGACCCTGAAGACGATGACATGGGCGGCTGCGGAATCGCAGCAGCCATCGATGTGCAGTTACCGGGTAGCTTCATGTGGCAGCTCTATCGCATGGTGCTTGGACGTGACGAAATCCCGGTCAAATCCCTTCTCGATAAAGCTCCCTTGACCTGGCGTCTGATGCGTCTGCTTCCGCAGTTGATCAACCAACCGCACTTCGAACCCCTGCAGCGCTTCCTTACGAATGACACAGACTTACGTAAACGCTATCAATTGGCGGAACGACTGGCGGATCTGTTCGACCAATATCAGGTGTACAGGGCCGACTGGCTTGAAGACTGGGCAGAAGGTCGCCATCAATTACGAAATGGCAGAGGTGAAACCAAACCTCTGACCCCGGCTAACTGCTGGCAGGCAGAGTTGTGGCGTGCGCTGTTGCTGGATGTGGGTGAACAAGGCATGGCGCAAAGCCGAGCCGGCGTCCATCAACGGTTTATCGAACGCATCAATAGCCTCGACGTAGCTCCCAGCGGATTGCCTTCGCGGGTGATCGTTTTCGGGATTTCCTCACTGCCCGCTCAAGCCCTGGAAGCACTGGCGGGGCTGGCCCGCTTCAGCCAGGTTCTGCTCTGCGTACACAACCCGTGTCGTCACCATTGGGCAGACATCGTCGCCGATAAAGACCTGTTGCGGCATCAATACAAGCGTCAGGCTCGCAAGAGCGGAATGCCGGTTGTGCTCGACCCGCAAACCCTTCACCAGCATGCCCATCCACTGCTGGCGGCGTGGGGCAAACAGGGGCGGGACTATATCAATTTGCTCGACAGCTACGACGATCCCAACAGCTACCGCTCGGCATTCCGCGATGACCGTATCGACCTGTTCAGCGATAGCCAGCCACAGAATATGCTCAATCAATTGCAGGACGACATTCTTGAATTGCGTCCCTTGAACGAGACTCGCGAGCGCTGGCCAGCTGTCGATCCGGCAGAGGACGAGTCGATCCGTTTTCACATTGCCCATAGTGCCCAGCGTGAAGTGGAGATCCTCCACGACCAGTTGCTCGCACGCTTCAGTGCTGATCCGGATTTAAGGCCTCGCGATGTGATCGTGATGGTCCCGGACATCGACAGCTACGCACCGCATATCCGTGCGGTATTTGCTCAGCTTGAACGCCACGATCCGCGTTTCATTCCCTTCACGCTCGCCGATCAAGGCCAGCGTGGTCGTGACCCGTTACTGATTGCTATCGAACATCTGCTCAAACTGCCCGACAGCCGTTTCCCCGTGAGCGAGATCCTCGATCTGCTGGATGTCCCTGCACTACGCGCTCGCTTCGGTGTAGAGGAGCGTGATCTGCCGACCCTGCACCGTTGGATCGAAGGCGCAGGCATCCGCTGGGGCATGAATGCCGAGCAGCGCGCAGGTCTTGGTCTGCCGCAGGAGCTGGAACAAAACAGTTGGCGTTTCGGCCTGCGACGGATGCTGCTCGGTTATGCCGTGGGCAGTGCCAGTGCTTGCGAGGGTATCGAACCCTACGACGAAATCGGTGGTCTGGATGCCGCGCTCATTGGTCCTTTGGTCGCGCTGCTGGATGCATTGGAAATTGCCCACCAGGAACTCTCTCAACCTGCTGCTCCCAAACAATGGGGCTTTCGATTGCACGCACTGGTTCAGTTGTTTTTCCTGGCCAGTAACGAGCATGACGACTACGTGTTGGCCCAACTCGAAGAGCTGCGTGAAACCTGGCTTGAGACGTGCGAGTCAGTTGGCTTGCATGATGAACTGCCGTTGACCGTGGTCCGTGAAGCCTGGCTCGCCGGCCTTGACCAAGGCCGCCTGTCCCAGCGTTTTCTGGCCGGTGCGGTTAACTTCTGCACCTTGATGCCCATGCGCGCGATCCCGTTCAAACTGGTCTGTCTGCTGGGCATGAATGACGGCGACTACCCGCGGGCACAGCCGCCACTGGACTTCGACCTCATGGGCAGTGACTACCGCCCTGGCGATCGCTCCCGACGCGAAGATGACCGCTATCTGCTGTTGGAAGCCCTGTTGTCGGCACGTGACCAACTCTATATCAGTTGGGTCGGTCGCAGCATTCGCGATAACAGTGAACGCCCAGCGTCGGTACTGATTGGCCAATTGCGAGATCATCTGGCCAGCGGTTGGCGACTGCATGATGTCGACGAAGATCTGCTTGAGGCCATCACTCAGGAACATCCACTGCAACCGTTCAGCGCCCGTTACTTCCATGAAGGCGATGATTTGTTCAGCTACGCGAATGAATGGCAGGTGCTGCATCAAACCAGTGAGCCGTCGACTGATATCGAGGTCCTTGATCCCTACGTTCAGGAGGAGCCGCTGAGTCTCGGTCAACTGCAGGACTTTCTGCGTAATCCTGTGCGACATTTCTTCAGTCAGCGACTGAAGGTGTACTTCGAAGCGGCTGAAGTGCCCTTGGCTGATGAAGAGCCATTTGTACTCGACGCGTTGCAACGTTACAGCCTCAGCGACAGCTTGCTCGAAGCGGCGCTGGGACATCTGGATAGCACCGATCAGATACTGGAAGCGCAGGCAAAACGCCTGCAAAACAGGGGGCTCCTGCCCATGGCCGGGTTCGGCGAATGCCTTCAGCGAGAGTTGATCGAACCGTTGCCGGATCTGTTGCAGCGTTACCAACAGCTTTTGGCGTTATGGCCAACGCCGCTCACCAACGCTCTGCCAGTGAATCTGGAGTTGCAGGGGCTGCGCCTGGAAGGTTGGCTCAGCGGCCTGCATCAACGTGCGGACGGTGGTTTGCTATCAGTCACTACAATCCCCAACAGCATCGGCGCGATCAAGTCGCGCAAATGGCATCGGCTGACACGGCCATGGGTCAATCATCTGGTTGCCTGCGCCAGTGGTATGGCGATGACCACCGCGTTGGTGGCCAGCGACGACAGTCTGCTGCTCGGTCCGATGGAGGAGGGTGCAGCCTTGCGGATTCTGGGTGACCTGTTAATGGCTTGGCAAACCGGCATGCGTCAACCGCTGCCGATTGCAGTGAAGACCGGCTTCGCTTGGCTTGGTCAAACTGATCCGGTCAAAGCCCAGGCCGCGGCCCGCAAGGCCTATGAAGGCGATGGCCTGACCACCGACGGCGAGCGTCGCGAAAGCCCGGCACTCGCACGGCAGTTCGCCGACTTCGACACGCTTGTCGCAGACGAAACGTTCCCGGATTGGTGCAACGCGTTGTACCGGCCGTTGCTTGAAGCGCCTTGGCGTTCATTGAACAGCGAGGAGGCGCGCTGATGAGCACGAAACCTCTGGCCTTGGCATTTCCCCTGCGCGGCAGCCAATTGATCGAAGCGAGCGCCGGGACCGGCAAGACCTTCACCATTTCCGCGCTGTATCTGCGCCTGGTCCTTGGCCACGGCGCAGAGTCGAGCGGCTTCGGACGTGAACTGTTGCCGCCGCAAATCCTCGTTGTGACGTTCACCGATGCTGCGACCAAAGAATTGCGCGAACGTATCCGCACGCGTCTTGCTGAAGCTGCACGGTTTTTCCGTGATGAAACACCAGCGCCCGATAGCCTAATCGCGGAGCTTCGTGAGGAGTACCTTCCCGAGCAGTGGTCGGGGTGCGCGAACCGCCTGGACATCGCCGCGCAGTGGATGGACGAGGCAGCAGTTTCAACTATCCACAGTTGGTGTCAGCGCATGTTGCGCGAGCACGCGTTCGACAGTGGCAGCCTGTTTACACAAACCCTGGAAACCGATCACAGCGATTTGCTGGGCGAAGTCCTGCGCGATTACTGGCGCCTGTTTTGCTACCCGATGCAAGGCGATGCGCTGAGCTGGGTGCGTGGGAATTGGGGCGGTCCGGCGGCTTTACTGCCGCGAGTACGTGGTTTGTTCGCCAGTGAGCGAGACAGTGTTGAAGGTAAAGAGCCTGCTGAGCTGATCACGGAGTGTCTGCAAGAGCGACGGGCAGCCTTGCTCGAACTCAAGATGCCCTGGCGCCAGTGGGCGGACGAATTGCTTGCCATCTGTCACCAGGGTGTTGCGAGCAAGAGTGTCGACGGTCGCAAGATGCAGGCGCGCTATTTCGAACCCTGGTTTGAAAAGATCAGGGCCTGGGCTGAAGACGAATCCCTTGAGCAACTGGATATTGGCACCGGATTCACGCGCCTGACTCCCGAGGGTATGGCTGAAGCCTGGAAGGGCGAAGCACCCAGTCATCCCGGGCTGGACGCCATGCCCGGCCTCAAGGCCAGTCTCGATGGATTGCCGACACCTGATGCCGCCGTGCTGCAACACGCCGCCCAGTGGGTCGGTACACGGTTCGAGGAAGAAAAGCGTCGCCGTGCGGAGATGGGCTTCGATGACATGCTGCTGCGCCTGGATGCAGCGTTGCAATCCGATGGCGGTGAGCGGCTGGCGACCCTTATTCGCGAGCAGTTCCCGGTGGCACTGATCGATGAGTTCCAGGACACCGACCCGGTGCAGTACCGGATCTTCGAGAGCATCTATCGCATCGAAGACAACAATCCCGAATGCGGTCTGTTCCTGATCGGCGACCCCAAGCAAGCGATCTACGCATTCCGCGGTGCCGACATCTACACCTACTTGCGCGCCCGCCAAGCCACCGCTGGCCGACTGCACACCCTGGGTACGAATTTCCGTTCCAGCCATGGCATGGTCAATGCCGTGAACCATGTATTCGAGCGTGCCGAGTCTCGCGAGACCGGGCGAGGCGCGTTCCTGTTTCGTGAAAAGAACGGTGAGAACCCGGTACCGTTCCTGCCCGTCGAATCCCAAGGGCGCAAAGAAATTCTGCACATTGACGGCCAGGTCGTGCCAGCCCTGAACATTTGGCACCTGTCTGCCGATCAGCCGCTGTCCGGCGCGGTGTACCGACAACAACTCGCCGCTGCCTGCGCCAGTGAAATCACCGCTTTGCTCAACGGCGGGCAACAAGGTCGCGCGGGTTTCATCCAGGACGGCAAGGACTTCAGAGGGCTGCTGCCAGCGGATATCGCGATCCTGGTCCGCGACGGTAAAGAGGCCCAGGCTGTGCGCGGCGAACTCTCCGCACGTGGCGTTCGCAGCGTCTATCTGTCGGACAAGGACTCGGTGTTCGCCGCCCAAGAGGCCCACGATCTGCTGACCTGGCTCAAGGCCTGCGCTGAGCCGGATGTCGAGCGCCCGCTGCGAGCCGCGTTGGCCTGTATCACGCTGAACCTGTCACTGGCTGAACTGGAACGCCTCAATCAGGACGAACTGGCCTGGGAAGCGCGGGTCATGCAGTTCCGCCATTATCGCGAGCTCTGGCGCAAGCAGGGCGTGTTGCCCATGCTGCGGCGATTGCTGCATGACTTCCAGCTGCCTCAGACATTGATCACGCGCAGTGACGGCGAGCGGGTGCTGACCAATTTGCTGCACTTGTCCGAATTGCTGCAACAAGCGGCCGCCGAACTCGATGGTGAGCAAGCGCTGATCCGTCATTTGTCCGAGCATCTGGCGTTGTCCGGTCAGGCCGGCGAAGAGCAGATCCTGCGTCTGGAGAGTGACGAACAACTGGTCAAAGTCGTGACCATTCACAAGTCCAAGGGGCTTGAGTATCCCTTGGTGTTCCTGCCGTTCATTTGCTCGGCGAAGCCGGTGGATGGCAGCCGTCTGCCATTGCATTACCACGACGCCACGGGCAAGGCCCAAGTGACCTTGAAGCCGACGGCCGAGTTAATTGTTCAGGCGGATGATGAGCGTCTTGCCGAAGATTTGCGCTTGATTTACGTGGCCCTGACCCGGGCGCAACACGCCTGCTGGCTCGGAGTGACTGATCTCAAACGCGGCAATAACAACAGCTCGGTGCTGCACCTGTCGGCATTGGGTTATCTGCTGGGCGGCGGAGCACCATTGGCCGAGTCGGCAGGTTTGAAGCGTTGGCTGGAAGACCTGCAGCAGGACTGTCCTGCGCTGAACTACGGTGAAATGCCTGAAGCGACCGTCGAGCACTACCATCCGCCGCACAACGATGCGACGTTGCTTGCTCCGCTGATACCCAAACGCAAGGCCAGCGAAAACTGGTGGATTGCCTCCTACAGTGCCCTGCGCATTGGCGACAGCATGAGCGTGGGCACTGATGAAGCGCCGGAGAGCCCGCAAGCGCAAAAGCTCTTCGACGACGAACGCCTCGATCCGCAAGCACCACGAGAAGTGGTGGCCGGTGGTGCTGATATCCATCGATTCCCTCGTGGCCCGAACCCCGGCACCTTTCTCCATGGTTTGCTCGAATGGGCCGGTGATGAGGGCTTTGTCGCCACGCCGCAAACGGTGGAAGACGCCATTGCCCGTCGCTGCAACCGCCGTGGCTGGGAGGGCTGGATCACCGCCCTGAGCGACTGGTTGCAGCATCTGCTTACGTCCCCGCTGCATATCGGCGGCGGGCAGGCCCCCGTGGTATTCGAGCGGCTCACCCAATACCGGGTCGAGATGGAGTTCTGGTTCGCCAGCCATAAAGTCGATGTGCTCAAACTCGATGAACTGGTGCGCCAATACACCCACAACGGCGTGGCCCGGGTGGCTGCCGAGCCGGTGTTGCTCAATGGCATGTTCAAAGGCTTCATCGACCTGACGTTCGAGCACGACGGCCGCTACTACGTCGCCGACTACAAATCCAACTGGCTGGGCGTCGATGACGCGGCCTATACCGAGCAGGCCATGGAGCAGTCGATTCTCGACAACCGTTACGACCTTCAATACGTGCTGTACCTGTTGGCCCTGCATCGCCAGCTCAAGGCGCGACTTGCCGATTACGATTACGACCGGCATGTCGGTGGCGCGCTGTATCTGTTCCTGCGCGGTACGCGCGCGCCCAGCCAAGGCGTGTATTTCGCCCGTCCTCCAAGAGAGCTGATCGAACGTCTGGACCGGCTGTTCCAGGGCAAGCCAGAACCCAAGGCAGAACCCGCCTGGGAACAGGGAGTTTTGTTATGAGTCGCACCTTCGCTGATTTGCTGCCCACTTCGTTGACAGCTGAAAGCCTGGCGGATCTGGCGCCGCTGAGTCGTGCCGAGGACTTGCTGCTGTTGCTGACACGCTGGGTTGAGCGCGGCTGGCTGCGAGCGCTGGACAAAGCCTTCGTCGCTTTTCTTCATGAGCTCGCTCCCGGCGATGATCCGTTGGTGCTGTTGGCCGCCGCGTTGGCCAGTCATCAACTGGGCCACGGTCATGTGTGCCTGGATTTATTCGAAACGCTCAAGGAACCGGACTTCGCACTGTCGCTGCCACCGGAAGGCGATCCGCAAAATGGTGCGATGTTGTTGCCGTCGCAATTGCTTGAGGCGCTGGACGGTGCCCATTGGTGCAAAGTCCTGGCCTCCAGCAGTCTGGTCGCTTTGGCGGTCGACGGCCGCGAGGCGGCGCAGCATCGGCCATTGGTGTTATCGGGCAAACGCCTGTACTTGCGTCGCTACTGGGCTTACGAACGGCGTATCGACACCTCGCTGCGTCAACGCCTGGTCGAACACGAAACCACGCCGGATGATTTGTCCCAACGCCTCACCAGCTTGTTCGGCCCAGCCAAGCCCGGTGAAGTGATTGACTGGCAAAAGCTCGCCTGTGCCCTCGCCACCCGCAGCGCATTCAGCATCGTTACCGGTGGCCCGGGGACCGGCAAGACGACGACGGTCGTGCGTTTGCTGGCGTTGCTCCAGGCGCCAGCGGTGGAGGCCGGCAAACCGTTGCGCATCCGTCTCGCAGCACCCACCGGCAAGGCTGCAGCCCGACTGACGGAGTCCATCAGTCAGCAGGTCAGAACCCTGGAAGTCGATGAAACCGTACGAGTGAAGATCCCGTCAGACGTCACCACCGTGCACCGTCTGCTCGGCAGTCGTCCCGGTACTCGACACTTCCGTCACCACGCCGGTAATCGCTTGCCGCTGGATGTCTTGGTGGTGGACGAAGCCTCGATGATCGATCTGGAAATGATGGCCAACCTGCTCGATGCGTTGCCGGCCCATGCCCGTCTGGTGCTGCTCGGTGACAAGGACCAACTGGCATCGGTGGAGGCCGGCGCCGTTCTGGGTGACCTGTGCCGCGACGCCGAGGCCGGTTGGTACAGCCCACAGACTCGCCTGTGGCTGCAAGCGGTCAGTGGTGAAAACCTGGATGCCAGCGGTTTGCAGGAAGACACCCAAGGGACTCATCCCCTGGCCCAGCAAGTTGTGATGCTGCGTCATTCACGCCGGTTCGGCGAGGGCAGCGGCATCGGCCAACTGGCTCGTTGGGTCAACCAGCAGCAACCCGAGGAAGCCCGCAAGTTATTGGCGGCTCGAAGCCATGACGACGTGTTTTCCCTGTCCCTCAAGGGGGAGCAGGACCGGGCGCTCGAACGCTTGCTGCTTGAGGGGCATGGCGATGGACCGCAGGGTTATCGCCATTACCTGAGTCTCTTGCGCAGCCTGCGACCACCGCTCGACAGCACGCTTGATGATCCCTGCTGGACCGATTGGGCCCGGCAGGTGTTGCAAGCCTTCGACGCTTTCCAGCTGTTGTGCGCCGTACGCAAAGGGCCGTGGGGCGTGGAGGGGTTGAATCAACGCGTGACCGCCGCGCTGCTCAAGGCTCGCCTGATCGACAGCGACCAGCAGTGGTACGAAGGTCGGCCAGTGCTGATGACTCGCAATGACTATGGTCTGGGTTTGATGAACGGCGACATCGGCATTGCCCTCAAGCTGCCGGAACGCGAGGGGCCAGAAGTTGGGAAGCAGGTACTGCGTGTGGCGTTCCCGCGTAATGATGGTCAGGGCGGCGTACGGTTTGTACTGCCAAGCCGGCTCAATGATGTCGAAACCGTGTACGCGATGACGGTGCACAAATCCCAGGGCTCGGAATTTGCCCATACGGCGTTGATTTTGCCGGATGCCCTGAACCCTGTACTCACCAAGGAATTGATCTATACCGGGATTACCCGGGCGAAAAACTGGTTCACCCTGATCGAGCCGCGTCCCGGCGTATTCGAAGAGGCGGTGCGGCGCAAGGTCAAGCGCTTGAGCGGGTTGATGCTGGAGTTGGGCGCCGACTAATCGGCGAACAGCATGTCCCGACTTTCACCCATCAACAGCCCCTGATTCTTCTCGGTGACCGCGCGGATGTAATCCCACAGCAGAGTGATCCGCTTGAGTTTGCGCAGGTCCTCGCGGCAGTACATCCAGAACTGTCGAGTGATGTTGATTTCCTCCGGCAACACCGGCAGCAATCGCGGATCCTGGGCTGCCAGGAAGCACGGCAGAATCGCCAGCGACCGCCCTTGCTGCGCGGCCACGAATTGCGCGATCACGCTGGTGCTGCGCAGGTTGGCACTGGCGCCGGGCAACACATTTGCCAGGTACAACAGCTCCGAGCTGAACGCCAGATCGTCGACGTAACTAATGAATGAATGTTTACCCAAGTCAGCCGGGCGGCGGATCGGTGGGTGCTTGTCGAGATAATCCTGAGTCGCGTAGAGCTGTAATTTGTAGTCGCAGAGTTTGCAGCAGACGTACGGGCCATGCTCCGGGCGCTCCAGGGCGATGACGATGTCCGCCTCGCGCTTGGACAGGCTGATGAAGTGCGGCAGCGGCAGGATGTCTACGGAGATCGCCGGGTAGGCGTCGACGAAATGGCTCAGCTGTGGGGTGATGAAAAAGCTGCCGAAGCCTTCGGTGCAGCCCATGCGTACATGCCCGGACAAGGCCACCCCAGAGCCTGAAACCTGCTCGCAGGCCATGTGCAACGTGCTTTCAATCGACTCGGCGTAACCCAGCAACCGCTGGCCTTCGGCGGTCAGGACAAAACCGCTGGTCCGGGATTTCTCGAATAGCAAAGTGCCCAACGCCGCTTCCAGCGAACTGATGCGCCGCGACACGGTGGTGTAGTCGACCGCCAGGCGCTTGGCTGCGGTGCTGGCCTTGCGGGTGCGGGCGACTTCAAGGAAAAACTTGAGGTCGTCCCAGTTCAACGAGCCTAGAGACGTGATGTTTTTTTGCATGATGGACCGGCTTTTATGTGCGTTCTTATTAGAAGTTTGCACATCTATACTCCAAAAACAGTCCGACAACCAATTCGCGACACACGTCTCATCTCAAGGCGACTTTCTCGCCTTGGCTCCACAGATAGCTCTCTAAATAAGAACAACGTCCCGGAGACCCAACATGAACGCATCGCTCACGCCAAACGAAACCACTGTCCAAACGGTAAAGCTGTTGATCGACGGCGAGTGGGTCGAGTCCCAGACCACCGAATGGCACGACATCGTCAACCCGGCGACCCAGCAAGTGCTGGCGAAAGTGCCGTTCGCGACCGCTCAGGAAGTGGACGCTGCGATCAGCGCCGCCCATCGCGCCTTCCAGACCTGGAAGCTGACGCCGATCGGCGCGCGGATGCGCATCATGCTCAAGCTCCAGGCGTTGATTCGCGAACACTCCAAGCGCATCGCCGTGGTGCTCAGCAACGAACAAGGCAAAACCATAGCCGACGCTGAAGGCGATATTTTCCGCGGCCTGGAAGTGGTCGAACACGCTTGCTCCATCGGCAGCCTGCAAATGGGCGAGTTCGCCGAGAACGTTGCTGGCGGCGTCGATACCTACACCCTGCGTCAGCCAATCGGCGTTTGCGCCGGCATCACCCCATTCAACTTCCCGGCCATGATTCCGCTGTGGATGTTCCCGATGGCCATCGCCTGCGGCAACACCTTCGTGCTCAAGCCATCCGAACAGGACCCGATGTCGACCATGATGCTGGTGGAACTGGCGATCGAGGCCGGCGTTCCGGCGGGCGTGCTCAACGTCGTTCATGGCGGTAAAGACGTGGTGGATGCGCTCTGCACCCACAAGGACATCAAGGCTGTTTCCTTCGTCGGTTCGACCGCCGTCGGCACTCACGTCTATGACCTGGCCGGTAAACACGGCAAGCGCGTGCAATCGATGATGGGCGCGAAGAACCACGCCGTTGTGCTGGCGGATGCCAACCGCGAACAAGCTCTCAATGCGCTGGTCGGTGCCGGTTTCGGTGCGGCCGGGCAACGCTGCATGGCCACGTCCGTTGTGGTGCTGGTGGGCGCGGCCAAGCAATGGCTGCCTGATCTGAAGGCGCTGGCGCAGAAACTCAAAGTGAATGCCGGCAGCGAGCCGGGCACTGATGTTGGTCCGGTGATTTCCAAGAAGGCCAAGGCGCGAATTCTGGATCTGATCGAGAGCGGCATCAAGGAAGGCGCCAAGCTTGAACTGGACGGTCGCGATATCACGGTTCCAGGCTTCGAGAAGGGCAACTTTGTCGGCCCGACCCTGTTCTCTGGCGTAACCCCAGAGATGCAGATCTACACCCAAGAAATCTTCGGTCCGGTGCTGGTGGTGCTGGAAGTCGATACCCTTGATGAGGCGATCGCACTGGTCAACGCCAACCCGTTCGGCAACGGCACTGGGCTGTTCACCCAAAGCGGTGCGGCGGCGCGTAAATTCCAGACTGAAATCGACGTTGGCCAGGTCGGCATCAACATCCCGATTCCGGTGCCGGTTCCGTTCTTCAGCTTCACCGGTTCGCGCGGGTCCAAACTCGGCGACCTCGGTCCGTATGGCAAGCAAGTGGTGCAGTTCTACACTCAGACCAAGACTGTCACCAGTCGCTGGTTCGATGACAACAGCGTCAACGACGGTGTGAACACCACCATTAACTTGCGTTAAGGAGCCGGACATGAAAATCGCTTTTATCGGTCTCGGCAACATGGGCGCGCCGATGGCGCGCAACCTGATCAAGGCTGGCCATTCGCTGAACCTGGTCGACCTGAACAAAACCGTTCTGGCGGAGCTGGAGCAACTGGGCGGCAGCATCAGCGCTTCGGCGCGTGAAGCGGCTCAAGGTGCAGAGCTGGTGATCACCATGCTGCCCGCCGCTGTGCATGTGCGCAGTGTGTGGCTGGGTGAAGACGGCGTGCTGGCGGGGATCGCCAAGGGCGTGCCGGCAGTCGATTGCAGCACCATCGATCCGCAGACAGCGCGTGATGTTGCCGCGGCGGCGGCCAAGCAAGGCGTGGCCATGGCGGACGCGCCGGTCTCCGGCGGTACTGGCGGTGCGGCAGCCGGGACCCTGACGTTTATGGTCGGCGCTACCCCTGAGCTGTTCGCCACCCTGCAACCGGTATTGGCGCAGATGGGCCGCAACATCGTCCATTGCGGCGAAGTCGGCACCGGGCAAATCGCCAAGATCTGCAACAACCTGCTGCTGGCGATCTCCATGGTAGGCGTCAGCGAAGCCATGGCACTGGGTGATGCGCTCGGCATCGACACGACGGTGTTGGCGGGAATCATCAACAGTTCCACTGGCCGTTGCTGGAGTTCGGAGATGTACAACCCATGGCCAGGCATCGTCGAAACGGCGCCGGCCTCGCGCGGTTATACCGGCGGCTTCGGTGCCGAACTGATGCTCAAGGATCTGGGGCTGGCCACGGAAGCGGCACGTCAGGCGCACCAACCGGTGGTGCTCGGCGCGGTGGCTCAGCAGTTGTACCAGGCGATGAGTCAGCGTGGGGAAGGAGGCAAGGACTTCTCGGCGATCATCAACAGCTATCGCAAACCCCAATAATCGGGCTGGAAACCTGTGGGAGCGAGCCTGCTCGCTCCCACAATGGCTGCATGTTCCTATCGACATTTACCGGGAAATCACGTCGGGTGATCTCCCGGTTTTTTTGCATCAGGCAAACACGAAATACTTGCGCACGGTTTCAACCACTTCCCACGTGCCTTTCATGCCCGGCTCGATGACGAAAATATCACCGGCGCGCAGATGGATCGGCTCCTTTCCCTCTGGGGTGATGATGCAGTACCCCTCGCGGAAATCGCAGTATTCCCACTTCACGTATTCCACATACCACTTGCCCGGCGTGCAGATCCAGGTGCCCATGATTTTGCTGCCGTCTTCGCTGGTGTAGGCGTTGAGGTTGACGGTGTGCGGGTCGCCTTCGAGTTTTTCCCATTTGCAGGCGTCGAGCACCGGCAGTGGGTGAGTATCGCGAAGAACGGTAATAGGTGCGGTCATGTGGACTCCGGGGCTGTGGACTAGAGAACTGAAGTCGCACCCTATAGCGCCCGTCCACCGGTCAGTTGTCTGTGCTCGACACTCAGTTACCCAGAAGCGCTGTGGAGGACTGCCCGGATCGGCTAGCAAACCCGCACCGCATTATTTGTCGGCTGCGCAGATATAGATATAACGATTCTGAAGTTGTAACTGTTTTACTTGTCCGGTTTTTATTGTTTGTACGTCCGTGCTATTAGCTGGAAGTTTATACTTTCGCTCCCCTCTCTATTGCCAACGATACAGTGTGTTCCCCCACCATACGCAGCCTTTGTTAAGTAAATAAGTCGATTGGCGCGAGGCTTCGTACCCATCGAGTGTGACGCGCAAGCTCGTTCGGAACACCTGTCTCAAGTTGTTAAAAAACTTTTAATAGTTCGTTGACTCTCCCCTTAAGGGCAGAGTTTAGATTCCCGCCGCGTGAGAAGTTGCTGTGGGAATAGTTACTTCTCACATACGGAATTTGTGAAGCAATCACCACGTATAGGGAGATAAGAATTGAACAACCCATTGGAGTTGGAGAACGTCATTGCCAGCACCCGCGAGATTCTCGCGCAACTGTTGGTGATGAGCGCCGATGATATCGATGAGAACAGCAGTATCGTCGAAGACCTCAGCGCTGATTCGCTGGACATCGTCGATCTGAGCTTTCAACTGGGCCGTCAGTATGGCTGCACCTTGCCCAAAACCAGCGTGCTGGATCACGCCGTCGCCGTCTGCGGCGACGCGAGCGAGTTCCTGGCCAGCGGTCGCATCACCGAGAACGGCAAGGTCTTGCTTGAACAAAGCCTGAGCGCCTACTCCCCGGATCAACTCAAGGCCGGTATGCAACCGGCGCAGGTATTTGCCGCCACCACCGTGCGCAACTGGGCGCAACAGTGCCGCAATCTCTTCAACTATCTGCCGCAGAGCTGCCCCGATTGCGGCGCTCATCAAGCCGTACTGAACGAACGTAAGCAAGTGGTCTGTGGCGCTTGCAGTGCGCGGCTGGTGCCGGCCGACGGTGATGAGGTTTCACGCCAACAGGTGGAGCAATTTGTTGCCGCTCACGCCCAAGAGACGGTGTAGGAGTTCTCATGCGGACACGAGAAGTCTATGTGACCGGATTCGGTCTGGTGGCGCCTATGGCGCTGGACGCCGCCACGTTGTTCGAGCGGATCTGTCAGAAGCAGTCCTGTGTTCGCGAACATCCACGGTTCAAGGCGTTGGGGTTCAACAACAGCGCTGCCGGGTTTATCGACGACGGCCAGTGGCAGCAGATTGCCGCCGGTTTCGGTGGCAATGCCGCGCGGCATCCGCGGCAAAGTGTGCTGGCCGAATTTGTCGCCCGACAAGCCTTGCAGCACGCCGGCCTGACCCCGGTAGACTTTGCTCACAGCCGCAGCGGATTGTTCCTTGGGGCCAACAAGTACTGCGTGGACAGTCACGATCTGCATCGGGCCAGTCGCTGCATGGATAAGGCGGGGCGTGTCGATCTGGATCAACTGCTGGATAACCCGGCGGCGTCGAGCGCGGTCTTCGGGCGCCGGGTCGATCAGCAGACTCTGCACCTGGCCGAGACGCTCGGTATCCGCGATCACATTTCGACCCATTCCGATGCCTGCGCCGCCGGCACGATGGCGATCGGCAGCGCCTACCGGGCGATCGAGCGCGGTGAAATCGATCTGGCCATTTGCGGTGCCGTCGAACTGATGGCCAACGAGTTGCCGTATTACATGTTCAACAGCCTCGGCGCGCTGTGCCAGGCCGACCTGCCGGCAAGCGAGCAGAGCCGACCGTTCATGCCGGACCGCTGCGGCTTCGTGATCAGCGAGGGCGCGGCCATGGTCATTCTCGAATCCGCCGAGCATGCGCAACGTCGCAAAGCCACGACGGTAGGACGAGTGCTGGGTTATGCGAATGTGTGCGAGGCACAGAAAATGACCTCCAGCAGCCGGGATGGCAGCAAATACGAGGAATGCATGGAAGCTGCAATTGAAGACGCCGGGCTGCTCAGCAGTGCCGTGCAACACGTCAACACCCACGGCACGTCCACCCAGGCCAACGACAGCTGCGAGGCCTTGGCCTTGCAGCGGGTGTTCGGCGAGTGCCAGGAACACGTGACGTTCACCGCCAACAAATCGGCCATCGGTCATTCCCTGGCGGGCAGCGGCGCGATTGAAGCTGTGCTGTCGCTGATGAGCTTGCGGGACGGCGTGCTGTTGCCGACCTTGAACTACGATCATGACCGCGCCGAATACCCCTCGCTGAAATTTCTCAGCGAGCCGATGCGCCAGTCGATCAACGTGGTGATGTCCAACTCGTTCGGTTTCGGCGGCGTCAACAGCTCGCTGGTCCTGGGGAGGGCATGACATGAGCATTGCCGTTTACATCCATTCGGCGGCCGTTTTGAACGCCGCCGGCAGCGATTGTGCCGACCTGCTCGGAACGCCGCCCTCGCCGCAACCGCTGGCATTCGACGCAACGCGACGGGCTTATCCGCTGCCAACACCGCGCCTGGCCAGCGATCTGTTCGATCGCAAGATCCAGCGCAGCGTCGAACCACAAGGCTTGCGCCTGTTGCATTGCGTGGCGCGCCTGGCGCCCGCAATGGCGGCCCTGCAACTGCCGTCGGTACGGATTGCCCTGACCGCGGCCATTCCGGAGGTCGATGCGCCAAGCCCTTGCTGGGACGCGGTGCAAGCGATCGGCGAGCAACCGCAAAAGCTTCTGGCGCAACTGTTGGCCAACACACCGCCGCTGCATGCCCTGACGCTGCTCAACAGCAGCGTAATGGCTTACGTGGCCGAAGCGTTGCAATGCCATGGGCCGATGGGCGGGTTCTGTTCCCAAGACAACGCCGGGCTCGATGCCCTGATTGAAGCCTGTCAGCAGATTGTCGAGCAACGCGCCGACGCCGCGCTGGTGGTCAGCAGCAGTCCGAACCTGACGCCGGCCCTGTATCTGCGGGAACCCACTCCGTTAGCCGAGACGATTTTCGGTGAGGGGGCCGCAGCGCTGCTGCTGGCTTCAGCACCTGCGCGCACCCTCCCGAACTCGTTGCGCATCGTCGGGTTTGCTCGCGGTTACAGCGCTGATCCGCAACGCGGCGCGGCAGTGGGCGCAAGGGTGATCGAGCAAGCGCTGAGCGGGGAAAAACTGCGCCTCGGTGACGTCGAGAACATCGTCGCAAATCCCGAGGATCCGCTGCTGATGAGCCTGTTCACCGAACACCCTCGGGTTGTTCGTAGTGTCCGTGCCATGACCGGCGATCTGGGTGCCAGTGCCTTGCTGACCGAAATCGCGCTGACTTTGCACCGTAACCACGACGCTTCGGTGACACCCGGCTACACGCTGTTTGTCAGCCACAGCCGCGCCGGACATTGGGGCGCCTTGCTGCTGCTCAGTGAAACCATGGAGAAGCACACATGAGTGCAACACGGATTGTGATTACCGGCATGGGCGCCGTGACCGGGTTCGGTTTCGAATGGCAGACCCTCTGGGAAAAAATGCTCGGTGCCGAACATTGTGTACGTCCATGGCAGCCCGAGGGGGTGGAAGACGGCACGTTCCCGGTGCGCTACGCCGCAGCCGTGGATATGACCCTGTTGCCCGAGGCCTTGAAGGACCATCCGGCCTGGACCGTTGCGCTGGAAAAACGCAGCCGCTTTGGCTGGGTGGCCGCCACCCAAGCGGTGACCGATAGCGGACTGACGCCCTCGCAACTGCGTGAGGCCGCTGTGCTTTGCGCCTCTGGTGCGCCCCAGCACATGCTGGCCGACATGCTGTTGACCCAGACTCAAAACGGTGCTGCGCCGGGCTGGCAGCACCTGATGCCCCGTGCCGATCAGGTAAGTGCAGAGGGCTCGCTGCGTCAAAGCAATGATCGACTGACGCGGGTGATTGCCGACGGATTGGGCTGCGAAGGGCCTGTGATCAATATCAGTAGCGCGTGCGCCGGAGCCTCCCAGGCCATCGGCAATGCCTTCCAGATGATTCGTCGCGGAGAAGTCAGCGTGGCGATTGCCGGTGGCGCCGATTCGGTGCTGAACCTCGACACCATGGCCGCGCTGTACCTGCTCGGCGCGGCCTCGAGCGAACAGCGCTGGGGCGCCGATGTGTGCCGGCCGTTCGACCGTGATCGCAGTGGCCTGATTGCCGGCGAGGGCGGCGGTTTCGTGGTGCTGGAAAGCCTTGAACATGCGTTGGCGCGAGGGGCGACGCCCTATGCTGAAGTGCTCGGCTTTGGCAGCAGCCTGGACGCCTACAAAGTCACCGCCCCGCAACCCGAAGGCCGGGGGGCGGCGCTGGCGATGCAAGCCGCGCTGGACGACGCTGGCCTGCGTGCGCAACAGATCGATCTGATCAATGCCCACGGCACTTCGACGCCGCTCAATGACGTCGCCGAAACCCTGGCGATCAAAAGTGTGTTCGCCGAGCACAAGCACTACCGGTCCCTGGCCGTCAGCGCCAACAAATCACAGTTCGGGCACTTGATTGCTGCCGCCGGGGCGCCCGAATGCATGGTCACGGCGCTGGCGTGCCTGAACGATCTGGTCACACCTACGGTGAACCTGCATGACGTCGATGAACAGTGCGACCTGGACTATTGCGTCGGGCAAGCGGTCAGCCGCCGAGTGGATTTTGCCTTGAGCAACTCCTTCGGTTTTGGTGGCCTCAACACCTCGCTGGCCCTTGGCAAATATCGGGAGCGCGGACAATGACTGGCGCTACTGTGCGTGTTGCGATCGCCGGCAGCGGTTGTGTATTACCCAGCGGCTGGGGCGTGCAACGCTTCTGGTCGGCGGCCAGTGAAGCCCGCAGCGGCATCGCCTTGCTGCAGTCGAAATTGTTTCACAGTGAGCGCGTGACGGCCTTCGGGCATGTCAGTGATGAAGATCATCAAACCAGTCGCCAGGACGTAGCCCAGAACCTCCAGCGCTACTGCCCGCCGGCAGTGATCTGGGGTGTCAGCGCGGTGCGTCAGGCGTTGGCCGAAGCCGGGTTGGAACCGGGCATTGACGGCCTGCGTTATGGCCTCTATTGCTGCCAGGGCGGTTACACCCATCCGTCGTTGGCGGCCTATGGCGAGTTGCTCCACGAGTGCCGCGATGAGTCTGGCGCCGACATGCGGCGCCTCGCTCAACGGGTATTACAGGCGCGCGCGCTCGACCCGTTCCTGGTGCTCAAAAGCCTGAGCAACGGCTTGCTCGGGATTGTCAGCCTGGCGCTGAAACTGGAGTGCGAGTGCAACGCCTACATGCAAGGCGTGGCCGGCAACCTGGCGGCATTGCGCGAGGCGTGCGCGGCGTTGCAAAGCGGTCGGATCGACGCGGCGATTGTGGTCGGCGCCGGCAGTGAACTCGATCCATTGGCATTGGCCGCATTGGCCGAGGCCGGCGTGATCAGCACCGACGGTTCGCAAACCTTGCGTGCATTCGATCGCCAAGGCACGGGCGGGATTGCCGGTGAAGGGGCGGCGGCGTTGATTTTGCGCCGGGCCGACGACCTGCCGGACGGGCCGCAGACCTGCCTGTCGGCGCTCTTCGCCCATCCGCACCTGGGCTCGTTGAACCTGCCGGACAAACAGGTCGATCTGTTGGTCAGCAGCGCCAGCGGTGATCCGCACAAGGACGCCGACCTGGCCCGCACGCTGGCCCGCACCGGTGCCGCGCACATCACCAGTGCCGTGCCGGTGACCGGCATTCTCAGCGGCGCACCGAGCCTGGTCGACCTGATCCTGGCCCGCCATGCACTGCATGCCCAGCGTGTGCCGCCGATCATCGGATTACAGCAGTCGGTAGACCCGCACCTGCCGTTTGTGGTCGGTGATGGACGGGATGCGGTGCTGCACGACTGCCTGATCATCAACCGCGATGACAATGGTTTCAGCGCCTGTTACCACCTCGATTATCAGGCGGTCGGCTAACCGTTTGGACGCGTTGAATCGTTTCTATTTTTCTAATCAAGGGATATGACTGTCATGGAT
Source organism: Pseudomonas sp. Root329 (assembly GCF_001424925.1). Classification (NCBI taxonomy): domain Bacteria; kingdom Pseudomonadati; phylum Pseudomonadota; class Gammaproteobacteria; order Pseudomonadales; family Pseudomonadaceae; genus Pseudomonas; species Pseudomonas sp. Root329. The sequence continues at coordinate 19,430 of NZ_LMCV01000007.1, forward strand.
TACCGCGACTACGTACGACCGAAATTCGTTGAACTGATGCAGGCCCTCGGCCTGGAGTGCCAGTTTCACCGGGCGTTGGGCAGCAAGTTGTTTTACCGCGACAAACAGGGCTGCGATGTGACCGTCACCGACTTTCTCGGCGGTTATGGCGCTGCGTTGTTTGGTCACAATGACCCGCAGTTCGTCGATCAACTCTGCAGCCTGTTGCGCACCGATGTGCCGTTCAATGCGCAGATGTCCGTGCGTGGCGCGGCCGGTCTGCTGGGGCGCGAACTCAGCGAGGCGTTCAACCGCGAGCTGAACAACAGCGAGCGTTACATTTCGACCTTCTCCAACAGTGGCGCCGAGTCGGTGGAAATCGCCGTCAAGCATGCCGAATACCGCCGCCAGAAAACCTTGCAGAAGCAGTTTGACGAGCGGGATTTCGCCCTCGCCAACCTGACCGCCAGCGACAAGGCCTATGTCGAGCTGGACGTCGACGACCTCGACCTGCCAGCCGGGTTGCTGCCGGACAATCTGTCTTACGTGACCGTGCGCCAGGTGGTGGAAGCGGTGCGTCAACACAACCTTGCGCAGTTGCATGTCGAGCCGGTATTCGTCGCCCTGCGCGGCAGCTTCCACGGCAAGTTGGTGAACACCGTCCAGCTGACTTACGGCAAACAGTACCGTCAGCCGTTCGCTCGTTTTGGTCTCAACGTCGAGTTCATCGATCCGCAGCAACCCCAGCAACTCCAGGACTTGCCGGCCCGACATACGCGGCATTGGCTGGGCCTGGAATGGAGCGGTGAGACATTGCGGGTGCGCCGTGAAGCTTTCAGCGCGATCACCGCGGTGTTGCTGGAGCCGATCCAGGGCGAGGGTGGCATCAACGAGTTCGCCAGCGAGTTCTACCTGGGCCTGCGTCGCTTGTGCAACGAGCAGCAATGCCCACTGATCATCGACGAAGTGCAATCGGGTTTCGGCCGCACCGGCACGTTGCTTGGCGCCAGCCATTTCAACTTGCAGGGCGATTACTACTGCCTGTCCAAAGCGTTGGGCGGTGGCCTGATGAAAATTGCCGCGACCGTCATCCGCGCCAGCCACTACGAAACTGATTTCAGCTACATCCACAGCTCGACCTTCGCCGAAGACGATGCCTCGTGCCATATCGCCCTGTCGGCGTTGCGCCGCTTGTTCGAGAACGACAGCGCGATGCTCAAGGACGTGAGCAGGAAAGGCGAATACCTCAAGTCGTCGTTGCTCGAACTCAAAGCCGCGTACCCGGACGTGATTGCCGATGTGCGTGGCCGCGGGTTGTTGCTGGGGTTCGAACTGCACGACCTGACCGGCACCAGTTCACTGGTCCAGGCATCGGCGCAGTACAACGATGCGCTGGGTTACATCATCGCCGGCTACCTGCTGCAATTCGAGTCGCTGCGGGTCGCGCCGTCGGGGAGCAACGCCAACGTGATCCGCCTGGAGCCGCCGGTGTGCGTCACCTTCGAGGAAATCGACGGTTTGATTGGCTCGTTGCAAAAGGTCTGCGACATGCTGCGTCGCCGCGATGCCTTCCCGCTCGCGGCCGGGGTGTGTGCCGACAGCATCCGCGAGGTGCCGGCACGCGAGGTGAGCTTCAAGGCGCTTGAAAACCTCCCAAAGCCTGACGAGAACGTTCGCGTGGTGGCACGTGTGGCGTTCGTCAATCACCTGATCGATTCGGACATGCTCAGTGACGTCGACCCGTCGCTGTCCACCCTCAGTGCCGAACAGAAACGCGAGTTCATCAAGCGCATGGCCCCGGAGCGGCGTGCCGCACCGATCGGCCCGGTATTGATTCGCTCGAAACTCGGCACCGCCGTGGAATTCACCTTGTACCCGTTGTGCATGGACTCCGATGCCATGGCCGCGTACATCGCCAGTGGCGACCTGGACGCCATCCGCGACGAAGTCGGTAATCGCATCCGTGATGCCCGTGCCGATGGCTACAGCGTGGCCGGCCTGGGCATGTACACCTCGATCGTTACCAACAATTGTCAGGCGCTGAAAATCCCCGACATGGCGCTGACCTCCGGCAACGCGCTGACCATTGGCATGGGCCTCGAAGCAATCGAGCAAGGCTGCAAGCAGCAAGGCCTGGAACTGAGCCAGCAGACGGCGGCGGTGGTCGGTGCTGCCGGCAACATTGCCTCGACGTACGCCTCGTTGCTGTCCACCAGCGTCGAACACTTGATCCTCATCGGTAGCGGTCGCGACGGTTCCTTGCGGCGTCTGGAGAAGACCGCCCAACTGATTTACGCCGAGGCCGCCCGCGCGATTCTCAAGGGCGTCGCCGAACACGACCGCCTCGCCAGCCGTTTGCAGAAGCTCGACGGCATCGACGCTTTGTTGCAGGCCCACGGTGCCGGCGCCGACCTCGGTCTGCGGGTGCAGCGTCTGGTCGAAGAGCGCCTGGGCGCGAATGCGTTCATCACCGTCAGCAATGACCTTGATGTGGTGAAACAGGCACGCATCGTCCTCTGTGCAGCGAACGCTCCACAACCGTTTCTCGGCGCCGGACACTTCGCCGAAAACAGCGTGATCTGCGACATCGCGGTGCCGCTGAACGTCGATCAGAACCTCTTCAGCCAACGGGCCGACGTGTTGTACATGCACGGCGGGATTGTCCAGACCCCGCTGGGCGATGGCCTGATCCGCAACGTGCGCGCCTACCTCAAGGAAGGTCAGCTGTACGCTTGCATGGCGGAGTCGGTGTTGATGGGCTTGTCCGGGATGAAACAGCACTACTCCTACGGCGATATCAGCCGCGAACAAGTGCAGCAGATTCGTGCCCTGGCCGCGACCCACGGCTTCAGCCTCGCGCAGTTCAAGACTGACAACTCACTCTAAGGAACGGTCATGCCGAATAAAGTAGCAGTGGTGACCGGTGGCAGTCGTGGCATCGGCCGGGCGATTGTCCTGGCCCTGGCCGGCGCGGGCTATCAGATTGCATTCAGTTATGTGCGCGACGAAGTGGCCGCCGCGTCATTGCGTGACGAGGTCCAGGCGTTGGGCCTTGAGTGCCTGGCGCTGCAATGCGATATCAGCAGCGGCGACAGCATCAAGGGTTTTTTCGAGCGGATCGACCAGCACTTCCAGCGCGTCGATCTACTGGTCAACAACGCCGGCATCACCCGTGACGGGTTGCTGGCGACGATGCCGGGCCGCGACATCATCGACGTGATCCAGACCAACCTGATCGGCACTTTGCTCTGTTGTCAGCAGGTGGTGCCGGGCATGATGCGCCAGCGCAGTGGTTGCATCGTCAACATCAGTTCGGTGGCCGCGCAGAAGCCCGGCAAGGGTCAAAGCAACTATGCCGCGGCCAAGGGCGGCGTCGAAGCGCTGACCCGCGCGCTGGCGGTGGAGCTGGCGCCGCGCAACATCCGGGTGAATGCGGTGGCTCCCGGCATCGTTAACACGGAAATGAGTACGGCGCTGATCGGCAGTCAGGAACAGGAAATCCAGTCACGATTACTGATCAAGCGTTACGCCGAACCCCATGAAATTGCCGAGGCGGTGCTGTACATCGCCGATCGCGGTTTGTACCTGACGGGTGAGGTCTTGCCGGTCAACGGCGGGTTGAAAATGCCATGAGCCGGACCATTCTGATTACCGGTGCCGCCAAGGGCATCGGCCGCGCGGTGGCGGAGAATTTTGCCGCCGACGCCAGTCACCGCTTGATCCTGCTGGACCTGGATTTGCCGGAATTGCAACGCTGGGTCGACGAGCAACACGGGCAGATCAAGGCACAGGTCGAAACCCATGCCGCGAACATTGCCGACCTGCCGGGCATGGAAGCGTTCTTCAAGATGCTGGGCAAACAGGTGGAGTACGTCGATGTGCTGGTCAACAGCGCCGGCATCTGCAACGAGAACGAACCGGAAGATTTGCACAACTGGCACAAGGTGATTTCGGTCAACCTCAACGGTACGTTCTACGTCACTTCGTTGTGCCTGCCATTGATGCCGGATCGCGGGCGGATCATCAACATGTCGTCGATCCTCGGCCGCGCCGGCAAGGTCCGCAACACCGCGTACTGCGCTTCCAAGCACGGCATCGTCGGCATGACCAAAGCCCTGGCGATGGACCTCGCGCCTCGGCAGATCACGGTGAATGCGATTCTGCCCGCGTGGATCGATACGCCGATGCTGCAAGGTGAACTGGCGGCGCAAGCGGCCATTGCCGGGCTGACCCAGGAACAGATCCTGCGCAACGCCAAGAAGAAACTGCCGATGCGTCGCTTTATTCAAAGCGACGAGGTCGCGGCGATGGTGCGTTACCTGGCCAGCCCCGAAGCGGGCGGGGTGACGGCCCAGAGTCTGGTGATCGACGGCGGTGTCGGGTTGGGAATGTGACCATGCAGGGATCACACATCAGCCGCACCGCGTGGGCGATATTTGCCTGCATGGTCGCGCCGTCGGCGCTGGCCGAATTGACGGTCGATGACCTCAAGCCGGATTACGCCGACGCCGAAGTCGGCGTGGCCACCGCGTTGCGCTTGCACGGTGACAACCAGGTCACCCAGAAGGCCATGTATTTCAAGGCCAATCTGGAAGACAACTGGGACGGCGGTTATTACAAAGCCAAGGGCCGGGTGCGTTACGACGCCCGTTACGACGGCAACAATCCGTACAGCGAACGGGCGCGGGACAAATACCGCTTCGACGCCGACTGGCGGCATTTGTACTGGGGCCAGTCGGTGGGCGACGGCGAGGTGACCATCGGCTGGCAGCAAGTGGTCTGGGGTCGTGCCGATGAGTTGCGGGTGCTCGATCAGGTCAACCCGGTGGACTATCGCGATGGCCTGACTCCGCTACTGGAAGACAGCCGGATCGCGGTGCCCATGGTGCGATTTGCGCAACTGGTTGGCGAGTGGGAACTGGAGGCGCTGTGGGTCACCGATTTTGTCAAAAACCAGCCGCCGGTGGCGGGCAGCGAGTTCGACGCGCCGCTGTTTGCCGTGCCGGATCCGCAGTACTTTCTGCTGGATTCAAAGCCCGGCTACGACGGTGACGAGGGGTTCTCGTATGGCCTGAGCGCCAACGGGCGGATCGGCGCGGTAGACACTAGTTTCGTCGCACTGAACGCCCGCCAGCAAGACCCGGTGTACGCCGTCGAAGGCCTGGCCGATGACGGTCGCACTCGGTTGGAGCGCCAGTTCCCCCGTTACACGATGGGCGGCGCGGGGCTAGCGCTCGATGCCGGTCACAGCATCGTGGTGCGCAGCGAAATTGCCTGGTTCGACAACTGGCGGGTGACCAATCCGACCCGCGCCTACGGCGCCGACAGCACCCCGATGGTCAAGTCGTTGCTGGGCGTCGATTACCTGCTGCGCGACTGGCTGATTTCGCTGCAATGGCAGCAACAGCAACTGCTCGACTGGCAGAACGGCATGCTGCAGGACAAGCGCGAGCATCTGTTCACCCTGTCGGCCGAAGGCACCCATTGGCAGGACCGACTCAAGAGCCGGCTGGTGGTCGCCGCCTCGCCACCGTTTAAGGACGATGCGCTGTTGCAAGGCATCTTTACCTACAAACCGGTGGACTGGATCAAGCTCGGGCTGGAAGTGGATGTGTTCTTCGGCAAGCCCGACAAACCCTTCGGCGAGTACGACAACCGCGATCAAGTGCGACTGTCCGCCGGTTACCTGTTTTAACCCCATGACGCCTGCGTGCCCCTGGCGCATTGGCTCGACCGTACTTATCTGACGAAAAGGGAAGTTCCCATGTTACCTCTGTTCAAAAGTCTGACCGCTGCCGCATTGATCCTGAGCGGCGCGTGCGCTACCGCCGCCGATGGCAAGAATGCCGATGAAATCATCCGCCAGGTGCGGGATCGAAACGACGGTACAAGTTTCATGTCCCAGGTGTCGCTGATCCTCCACGACAAAAAGGGCAATACCCGGGTTCGCGAGTTCACCTACCTGCAAAAGGATTACCCGGACAGCGACAAATTCAGCATGTATTTCTCCGCCCCCACGGACGTGCGCGACGTGGCCTTTCATATCGAAAACCCCCACGAAACCCTGGGCCTGGAAGACAGCCAGTGGATGTACTTGCCGGTCAGCCGCCAGACACGGCGGATCTCCACCACCGACAAGCGCGGCTCGTTCATGGGCAGCGAGTACTCCTACGCTGACCTCGACAAGATCCGGGTCAAGGATTACACCCAGAAGCTGGTCGGCGAAGAGCAGGTCAAGGGTCGCGACTGCTACGTGATCGAGCGTGAGCCGGCGTCGCCCGAGGTGCTGGCGAAGACCGGCTACAACAAACTGAAGGTGTGGATCGACAAACAGAATTTCCTGGTCATGCGCCAGGACTTCTTCGACGTCAAAGGCGTACTGGTCAAGCAGATGCGGACGCAGAAAGTCGACACCATTAGCTCTATCGACAGCATCGTGCTGAGCGAAACCGAGCACTTCATCGACGGCACGCGTTCAGAAATGCGCTTCAACCACCTGCAATACAACGTGCAACTGGAAGACCGTTTGTTCACCCAGACCGCCATCAAGCGCGGGCTGAAAACCGGCGACGTGCCGGACTTTGCCCTGTCTGCCCGCTAAGCGCCGACCCTGACGACCCTGGAACGCATGATCATGGAAAGATACCTGAACTTCGTCGAGCGCTATGCGCGGGCGATCGTTTTCCTGCTGGTGGCGGTCACGGCGTATTTCACCTATACGCTGGGCGCGCTGATCTCCGACACCAACCCTTATCTGCTCAAGGAAAGCCATCCGGCGCGCAAGACCATCATCGATCTGCAAAGTGAGTTCACCGGCACGTTCGACTCGGTAATGGTGGCGCTGAACAACCCGCAGACGGTGTTCAACAAGCCGACCCTCAACGCACTGTTTTCGATGTCGCAATCGGTGCGCAAAATGATCCTTGCCAACGACGCCGACAAGGAGCAGTTGACGCAAATCGTCGCCAGGCATCCGGACGACAGCCATGCGCAGTTATTGGCGCGGGACATTCTGGAGAACGGTTTTTCCCAGAACGATTACGCCCAGGCCAAGACCCTGCGTGATTACGCCCAGAGCCAGAACTGGGAGACCCATGATCAACTGTTCCTGACCTTTCTCGCCGAGCGGATCAACCCGATCCGCGAAATGGCGTCCATGGGCGACCTGGAAAACATCGTGCTGACCGACGATGGCGAGTTGCTGATCCACAAGACCCTCAACGCCTACGACATGGACCCGGCGCTGGTCGAGTCGCAGATCATGGGCAACGAGCTGATGGTCGACGGGGTGGTTTCCAAGGACAAGAAAGTCGCGATGCTGGTGGCCGAACTGGGCACCAAGCAAGACGATGCCCAGGCGCAATTGCGCGCTTACCAGATTGTGCGCGGCATCGTTGCGGACTATCAGGCCGCGCACCCCGAGTTCAAGGACGAGATTTTCATTGCCGGCATGCCGATCTTCATCGCGGCCCAGCAGGAGATCATCGACCATGACCTGGCGGTGCTGTTTCCGATTGTCTTTTTGCTGATCACCCTGCTGTTGATTTTCTTCTTCCGCAAACCGCTGGGCGTGCTGTTGCCGCTGTTCAATATTCTGTTTTGCACCATCTGGACGCTGGGCCTGATGGCCCTGTTGCGGGTGCCGTTCGACTTGCTGACCAGCGTCCTGCCGGTGTTTCTGTTCACCATTTGCTGCTCGGATGCGATCCATGTGATGGCCGAGTATTACGAGCAGAAAAACGCCGGTAAAAGTAATCGCGAAGCCAATCGCGAGACGCAGCGGCTGATGGTGGTGCCGGTGGTGTTGACGACGGTGACAACCATTGCCACCTTCATGATTTCCACCACCAACAATATTGTCAGTATCCGCAATTTCGGCGTGTTCATGTCCATTGGCCTGACGGCGGCGTTGATCATTTCGCTGCTGCTGATTCCGGCCTGGATCTCGATCTGGGGCAAGGACCAGACGCCGAAAACGCTGGCTGCCGTGCACAAGGAGTCGATCATTTCGCGTTACCTGGTGGCGTTTTGTGCGCGACTGATTCAGTGGCGCAAACCGATCCTGATCGTGACACTGCCGCTGCTGGTCTTGATGACGGTGTTTACCTTTCGCGTCGATATCGAAGACTCGGGCATCGCCTACTTCAAGCCCGAGAGCCATGTTCGCGTTTCGGACCAGTTCATCAACCACGCCAAGGTCGCGGGCACAGCGCCAGGCTGGATCGCCATCGACAGCAAAGAGCCTCGCGGCGTGCTGACCACAGAAGTGGTGCAGTTCATCGACAAGCTCGACCACTTCATCAAGCAGCAACCGCATGTCAGCTACGGCTATTCCCTGGCCACGTACGTCAAGCGCATGAACCTGGTGCTCAACGACATGAACCCCGACTACCTGCGCGTGCCTCAGGCGCTGGAGCAGGTCACGTCGGTCAATGACGAGGGCCAGGTCGAGCGGTTCGAGGTGCCGGGCAATTCGCTGATCGAGCAACACGTGATGCTGTTCGAAAACGGCGGCGGCTCGGACCTCAACAACGTGCTCAATGCCGACTATTCCAAGGCGCTGACGCTGTACACCATGACGTCGTCGGTGGCCAGCGACTATCAGGACATGCTGGATCGGCTCGATGCCTGGTTGCTGGTGAACAAACCAGCCAACCTCGACGTGACGCACGCCGGTACACCGCTGATTTGGACTGGCGTGCTACAGGAGATCACTCAGGGTCAGGTCTTGAGTTTTTCCCTGGCGTTGCTGGTGGTCACGTTGATGATGATGTATTGGCTCAAGTCGGTACGACTGGGAATTCTCGGCATGCTGACCCTGTTGACCACGTCGGTGACGGTCTATGGTTTCATGTTCCTGTTCGGCATCGAGCTGAACATCGGCACGACGCTAGTGACGTTCCTGGTCGTCGGCGTGGTCGATTACGCAGTGCACCTGCTGTCACGGATCAAACTGCTGGTGCAGCAAGGGATTCATGTCGATGCGGCTATTTTGCAGGCGATGCACAGCGTCGGCCGTTCGACCGTGGTCAACGTGGTGATTTTCTCCGTGGGCTTTATGGCACTGCTGTTTTCCGACTTCAAGCCGATCGTCGATCTGGGCGCGCTGGTGGCGATGGCGCTGTTCTCCAGCGGTGTCATGACCATTCTGCTGGTGACGCTGGTGTCGCCGTGGTTCTTTGCGGAAATTGTTCCGGTGCCTGAACAGGACCGAGCCGTGGGGGATCCTGCCTTGAGCTGACTTGACGACCGGGACCGTAGGCGCCCAGGTGGCCTGCGAGCCGGGTCATCCAGCGCAGCAGGGTATTCAGTTCAGCGTATTGTTCGGGTTTTTTTCGCCATAGCGGGCGATACGCTCGAACTGACATTCCTCTCGGGCATCGTTGAGGTTGTTTTCGAACGCTTCGAGGCCGTTGTGCAATTGTTGTAGAGCGCCGATCTGGGAGACCAGTTCGGCCTTTTTTTCGGCAATCGCTTTTTGCGCCATGTCCCACGGGAATTCGTCGCCGTGGTAGTTATTCAACATCACCTGCAGCTCCTTGAGCTTGAAGCCCAGTTGCTGGGCGCATTTGATGAACGTCAACACCTCGACACTTTGTTGGCTGTAGATGCGGTATTTACCTTCGCGCTTGGGCTCGGGCAACAGGCCGATTTCTTCGTAGTGGCGAATGCTTTTGACTGTGGTGCCCGACAGCTGGGCGGCTTTGCCGATATACATAAAGATCCGTCTAGATGAACAAACAGGGCGTAGCACGACCAGGCCTCATGCCTGATCGGAGCGAATAATATAGTGAATAACATTCAAAGGTTGCAGCTGCGTGTAAATGACACGCGCACGCGACGACCGACCGCTTGAAGGGGACTTGGGGAGGGGCTGACGGCGAGGGCGCGCCGTCAGCGAACAGCGAGGGAGGGGTCAGATGCCGGCGGTGACCCGGGCCTGTTCCAGCCAGGCATCGCGCTGGGTCGACTTGGAGCCCAGGATCGGTCCGAAGGTCAACGTCTTCAACGGCTTGATGCCGCAGAACTCCAAGGTCGTCTTGCGCATCTGGTGCAGGCCGGGCATGCGATAGACCCATTTGTAGTACCAGGGCGGCGTGTCCATGGTCACCAGCAGATGCGCGGTCCGGCCTTTGAGCAGTTTGTCGGGGAAGGCCTTGCCCTCACGGTATTTGAAGGCAAAGCCAGGCAGGAAAATGCGGTCGAGAAAGCCCTTCATCAGGGCCGGTATCCCGCCCCACCAGATCGGATAAACGAACGTCAGGTGTTCGGCCCAGGTGATATCGGCCTGGGCTTGCAGCAAGTCCGGCTCCAGTGGCTGGATCGTGTGATAACCCTCGTGCAAGACCGGATCGAAGTCCAGCGCATCCAGCCGCAGCAGCCGCACGTCATGCCCGGCATCCTTGGCGGCCTGGACGTACGTTTCGCTCAATGCCCCACAGAAGCTGTCGGTGGAGGGGTGCCCCAGAATCACGAGCATTCGTTTGCTCATCGCGTGTACTCCTGAAATGAAGCTCGCAGCTTAGAGTCTGCCCCTAACGGTAGAGTCAAGGCGTTCCCGGCGTCAGCGCCTCCAGCAAGGCCCGGGCGTAACCGGGAAGGCTGTCGAAGTCGCGGGCACAGATTTTCAGTGTGCGGTTGGCCCAGTCTTCGCGAAGAGGTCGGGTCATAACCGCTTGCTCTGGCGGCCAGCGCTCAATGGCCTCCCGTGGCACGATGGCCAGCCCGGCACCGCGAGCAACCATGCGAATGACCCCATCGAAGCCATCGGCGCGGATGCGGATCGGCATCCGCTGCCCAATGTGCAGGGCTTGTTCCTCCAGATGGATGGCCAATGCACTGCCAGCGCCCAGGGCCACGTAGTCATGGCCCAAGGTGTCGGCAAAGGTCAGTGACGGTTGTTCGGCCAGGGGATGGTCCGGGGGCAGGATCAGCACCAGCGGGTCATCGCGAAACGGACGAGTTTGCAAATCATCGGTGTCTACGGCGTCGGACACGATACCGAGGTCTGCCGCCCCCTGACGCAAGGCGTGGGTGATGCGTGCACTGGGCAGTTCTTGCAGATCGATGTCGAGGTTGGGGTGGTCGCGAAGAAAGTCCGCGAGCAACTCCGGCAGGTACTCGGTGATTGCCGTGGTGTTGCACAACAACCGCACCTGACCTTTGACTCCGTTGGCGTACTCGGCCAGGTCCTGCTGCATGCGTTCAGCCTGTTGCAGCAGGACGCGGGCGTGTTGCGCCAGGGCCTTGCCGGCCGGGGTCGGGCTGACACCGCGGCGACTGCGTTGCAGAAACTCGATCCCCAACGAAGCCTCCATGGCACGGATGCGCGCACTCGCCGCTGCCAGGGACAGATGACTGCGAGCCGCGCCGGCGGTGATGTTGCCGCTGTCGAGGATGTTCAGGTAGAGGCGCAGGTCGGTCAGGTCGAAGTGCATTGTTACTGTCTCGGGATGTTTGTTGTTCCGGCGGGCCTCTTCGCGAGCAAGTCGAATCGTCGCACCGCCGCTCCCACATTTGATCTCCATAGGGCACGGATCTTGTGTACGACGAAGATCCATTGTGGGAGCGGGCTTGCTCGCGAAGGCGTCAGTCAAAACGACGAAGTCTTCAGCCTCTTGCCAGGAAAGAGGCTGCCTCAGTATATGGCAGATTTTCAAGCAGCCAGTCCGGGCTCACGATAGCGCCATGAATACTCTCGCCACGTTCTATCAAAACCTCGGTCTAGCCCTTTCATTGATGGTCATCGCGACCTTTCTGCTGGCCGGCATGATCAAGGGGGTGATCGGCCTCGGACTGCCAACCATCGCGATGGGCCTGCTCGGTCTGGCTATGGCTCCGACGCAGGCTGCCGCGCTGCTGATCATCCCCGCAACGCTCACCAATGTCTGGCAACTGGCATTCGGTGGGCATCTGCGAGGGTTGATCAAACGGTTGTGGCCGATGTTGCTGGCGATCTTCATTGGCACCGGGGCCGGCACGTTGTGGATCGGCATGGCCGGTGGTCATTGGGTCGTGCGGGGATTGGGCGCGGCGCTGTTGCTCTATGCGTTGAGCGGATTGTTTCTGCCGACCTTGCGTGTCGGCCGTCACACCGAGCGTTGGCTCGGTCCGCTGTGCGGCCTGTTGACGGGCGTCATCACCTCGGCCACCGGCGTCTTCGTGATTCCCGCCGTGCCTTATCTGCAAGCCTTGGGCTTGAGCAAGGATGAACTGGTGCAGGCGCTGGGTCTGTCGTTCACCGTCTCGACCCTGGCCTTGGCCGCCGGCCTGTTATGGCGCGACGCACTGGGCGGTGGCGAGCTAATTGCGTCGTTGCTGGCGCTGATCCCGGCGGTGCTCGGCATGTTGCTGGGGCAATGGCTGCGCCAGCGGATCAGCTCCGTGCTGTTCAAACGTGTGTTTTTCATCGGCCTGGGCGTGCTCGGCGGTCACTTGCTGATCAGCGGATAGCGGACGACGGGCTGAGCATGTCGATGGCGCGGATATCGAAATCCCGTTCCAGGTACTCATCGCGCTGCTCGAGGAACTGCTTCATGTGCGGAAGGTTCGAGTGCACGTCCAAGTGAGCCTGGGACTGCCAGATCTCGTAGAAGATAAACAGCGTCGGGTCCTGTTTGTCGCGCAACATGTGGTATTCGATGCAACCCGGCTCGGCGCGGCTCGCTTGCACATAAGCGCTGAAAAACGCTTCGAAGGCGTCGGATTTTTCCGGGCGGGCCTTGGCGTGCAGGATGAAGCCTTGCATTTCACTCATCAGAAATCTCCTCAAATTCAGAATCGGCGCAAGTTTATGGCAACAATCGCCTGTCGATTCGTGCGTATTGGTCAAATGAATTTTGTGAATTCAGCGCTTATTCCGCGCGAGGCAGATCGCTACGCTGCCGCCATCGAATTCCAACCTTCCGAGACTTCCCATGAAAAAAGTCCTGTTGCTCAATGGCGGCAAAAAATTTGCCCACTCCGATGGCCGCTACAACGCCACCCTGCATGAAGCTGCGCTGAGCGTGCTGGATCGCGGCGGTGTCGACGTGAAAGCCACCTTCATCGATGAGGGTTACGACGTCGCCGAAGAAGTCGCCAAATTTCTCTGGGCCGACGTGATCATTTATCAGATGCCCGGCTGGTGGATGGGTGCGCCCTGGACCGTCAAGAAGTACATCGACGAAGTCTTCACCGAAGGCCATGGCAGCCTCTACGCCAGCGACGGTCGCACCCGGTCCGACTCGTCGCAAAAGTACGGCAGCGGTGGTCTGTTGCAGGGCAAGCAATACATGTTGTCCCTGACCTGGAACGCGCCGCAGCAAGCCTTCGACGACCCGACCGACTTCTTCGAAGCTAAGGGCGTTGACGCGGTGTACTTCCCGTTCCACAAGGCCAACGAGTTCCTCGGCATGACCGGTTTGCCGACGTTCCTGGCCGTCGATGTGATGAAGCGCCCGAATGTCGAAGCCGATGTGGCGCGCTATCAGCAGCATTTGACCGAGGTGTTCGGCCTGCCGGCGTAAGGTTCCTTTTGCCCCGCATCCAGCTACTATCAAGCCAGTTTTGAATGAGGGGCACCCGTGAAAGCCAGATCCGATGAGTTGCAGATTTTCGTCTGCGTGATTGAGTGCGGATCGATTTCCGCTGCGGCCGAACAGGTCGGGCAAACGCCTTCAGCAGTCAGCCGCACGCTGTCGCGGCTGGAGGCGAAACTCGATACCACGCTGATCAATCGCACCACGCGGCGCATGGACCTGACCGAAGAGGGCAAGTACTTCTTCGAGCACGCCAAGCTGATTCTCGATCAGATGGACGAGCTTGAAGAACGCCTGACCTCACGCCAGCAAACGCCGTCCGGGCGTCTGCGGATCAATGCCGCATCGCCGTTCATGCTGCACGCCATCGTGCCGTACATCGACGAGTTCCGCCGGCTCTATCCGGACATCCAGCTGGAACTCAACAGTAACGACCTGATCATCGATTTGCTCGAGCAAAGCACCGACATCGCCATCCGTATCGGCACGCTCGCCGACTCGACCTTGCACGCTCGATCTCTGGGTTGCAGTCCGCTGCACATCGTCGCCAGCCCGGCCTATCTTGAAAAACGCGGTGTACCGGCTGAAGTGGCGGATTTGTCCAGGCACACGCTGCTGGGCTTTACCCAGAACGAGGGCCTCAATCAATGGCCGCTGCGTTACGTTCACGGTGATCGCTGGCCGATTCAGGCTTCAATCAGCGCCTCCAGCGGCGAGACGATCAGGCACTTGGCGCTGGAAGGCCAAGGCATTGCCTGCTTGTCGCACTTCATGACGATTGATGACATCCGCGCCGGACGTTTGCAGGTGCTGCTGGCGGATTTCAACAGCGGTTATCGTCAGCCGATCAATGCCGTGTACTACCGCAACTCGCAACTTGCCCTACGGATTCAATGCTTCCTGGACTTCATCCAGGGCAAATTGGCGGCTTACGCGAACGCGGATTTCAAGGGCTGATTCGTGACCCCTGCGCAAGAGTGAATTGGGCAACGCTGTCTGTTTCCGCAAGCATCGGTCCTCGATACTGGATGCATCACTTATTAACGCAGGGAGTTTCTCCATGAACGTATTCATTACCGGCGCCGCCGGTTTTATCGGCGGCTCCATCGCCACCGGTCTGGTCCGCGCCGGTCACAAGGTCACCGGCCTGGTGCGCAGTACCGAACAAGCCAATGAACTGAGTGCTCTGGGTATCACCCCGGTGCTCGGCACGCTTGACGACAGCGTATTGCTGGCCGAACAGGCCCGCGCTGCCGACGCCGTGATCAACGCCGCCAGCAGCGACCATCGCGGCGCGGTAGAAGCGTTGCTCGATGCACTTCGCGGTTCCAACAAAGTGTTCCTGCACACCAGCGGCTCGAGCATTGTTGGCGATGCGTCGGGCGGTAAATCCAGCGACGTTATCTATTACGAAGACAACCTGCCGGCACCTACCGTCGACAAGGCTGCTCGCGTGGCCATCGACAACCTGATCCTCGCCGCAGCAAAGGAAGGGGTGAACTCGGCAGTCATCTGCAACACCCTGATCTACGGCCACAGCCTGGGCGTCAATCGTGACAGCGTGCAGCTACCACGCTTGCTGAAACAGGCGCGTAAAAGTGGTGTGGTCCGGCATGTCGGTACCGGTCAGAACATCTGGTCCAACGTGCACATCGAAGACGTGGTTTCCCTGTACCTGCTGGCGCTGACCAACAACGTACCGGGCACCTTCTACTTCGTCGAAAGCGGTGAAGCGTCGTTCATCGACATGACCACCGCGATTGCCCAAGCGCTGAATCTGGGTGAGCCACAGGACTGGCCGCTGAAGGATGCCGAAGCCGAGTGGGGTTATGAAATGGCCAACTATGGCCTGGGCTCCAACAGCCGGGTTCGCGGTAAACATGCGCGCGAATTGCTGGGCTGGGCGCCGAAGCGGACATCGGTGATTGAATGGATTCGTGACGAAATGGTTTGAGTTCGCTGTAAACCGAGTCGCTGCCTTCGCGAGCAAGCCCGCTCCCACAGTGGATCTTCGTCGTACACAAAATCTGTGTCGAGTGGAGATCAAATGTGGGAGCGGGCTTGCTCCGGGCGGCGTTCCGACGAATGCATTTTCGAAGTCCCAACAACTGGCCGGGCCGCCCTCAATTCCGTAACATCCGCCCCCTCTTTTCCCGCCTGAATTTTAGGTCAGCCATGAAACCCAAACGTCTGCGCGCCGATGTCCTGGCCGGGCTCACCACGTCTTTCGCTCTTCTACCCGAATGCATCGCCTTCGCGCTGGTTGCGCACCTCAATCCATTGATGGGGCTTTACGGCGCTTTCATCATTTGCACCTTGACCGCGCTGTTCGGTGGGCGGCCGGGCATGGTGTCCGGTGCCGCCGGATCAATGGCCGTGGTGATCGTCGCGCTGGTGGTGCAGCACGGTGTGCAGTACTTGCTGGCCACCGTGTTGCTGGGTGGGCTGATCATGCTGGCGTTTGGGTTGCTGAAGCTTGGCAAGCTGGTGCGCATGGTGCCGCACCCGGTGATGCTCGGCTTCGTCAACGGCCTGGCGATCATCATTGCCCTGGCGCAGCTGGAGCACTTCAAGAGCGGTGACGTCTGGCTCAGTGGCACGCCGCTGTACCTGATGGCAGGGTTGGTTGCCGTGACGATGGCCATCGTCTACGTGCTGCCGCGCCTGACGCGCGCCGTGCCGCCGGCGCTGGTGGCGATTCTGGGTGTTGGGCTGGCGGTTTATCTGCTCGGTCTCCCGACTCGCACCTTGGGTGACATGGCGCACATTGCCGGCGGCTTGCCGACGTTTGCGCTGCCAGACATCCCCTGGAGCCTGGAAACCCTGCGCATCATCGCGCCCTACGCGATATTGATGGCGTTGGTTGGCCTGCTGGAAACCTTGCTGACCCTGAACCTCACCGATGAAATCACAGAAAGCCGTGGCTTCCCGGATCGTGAGTGTGTGGCGCTGGGGGCGGCCAACATGGTCTCTGGTGTATTCGGCGGCATGGGCGGTTGCGCCATGATCGGCCAAACGGTGATCAACCTCAGTTCCGGTGGTCGCGGTCGGCTGTCCGGTGTGGTGGCCGGGATGATGATCTTGCTGTTCATCCTCTTCCTCTCGCCGCTGATCGAGCGCATCCCGCTGGCCGCATTGGTCGGGGTGATGTTCGTGGTGTCGCAGCAGACCTTCGCCTGGGCCTCGTTGCGGGTAGTGAACAAGGTGCCGCTGAACGATGTGTTGGTGATCATCGCGGTAACGGTCATTACCGTGTTCACCGATCTGGCCACCGCCGTGCTCTGCGGGATCATCATTGCGGCGCTCAACTTTGCCTGGCAACAGGCCCGCGAGCTTTATGCCGACAGTCACCTCGAAGCCGATGGCAGTAAGCTTTACCTTCTGCATGGCACGTTGTTCTTCGCCTCGACTGCGCCTTTTCTCAACCAATTCGATCCTGCCAATGACCCGTCTGTGGTGACGATCGACTGTCGCCACTTGAGCTTCGTCGACTACTCGGCCATCGCCGCACTCAAGACCTTACGCGAGCGCTACACCAAGGCCGGCAAGCACCTGCGGGTGCTGCACTTGTCCGAACGCTGCAAGAAACTGCTCAAGCGCGCTCGCGTGAATCACGACTAACGCCAATCCCGGCAGGTGTGATGAAAATCCACCTGCCTGATTTTCATTACCTACGACCGCCCATACCTCTGCGCGACAACCCTTATCCCTCCACGAAAATTACTTTCACCTCGTTTGAAAATCACACCTCGAAATGTTTTATGAGTTTCACAACCCATTCGACGTGACCCTTTCGAGGAGTACCGCATGACACCGTCCTTCGGCTATTGGCTGCTGGTTTACGCCGCCATCGCCATCATCGCGCTGATCGTTCTGATCGCCCGTTACCGGCTCAATCCGTTCATTGTCATCACCCTGGTGTCCATCGGCCTGGCGCTGCTGGCCGGGATGCCGCCGTCGGGCGTGGTGGGGGCGTACGAGGCGGGCGTCGGCAAGACGCTGGGCCATATCGCGCTGGTGGTCGCACTGGGCACGATGCTCGGCAAAATGATGGCCGAGTCCGGCGGTGCCGAGCAGATGGCGCGAACGTTGATCGACCGCTTCGGTGAGAAAAATGCTCACTGGGCGATGGTTTGCATCGCTTTTCTTGTAGGACTGCCGCTGTTTTTCGAAGTCGGTTTTGTACTGCTGGTGCCGATTGCTTTCACCGTGGCCCGGCGTGTGGGCGTTTCGATTCTGATGGTCGGTTTGCCGATGGTCGCCGGGCTTTCGGTGGTCCACGCCCTGGTGCCGCCACACCCGGCGGCGATGCTGGCAGTGCAGGCTTATCAGGCCTCGGTGGGGCAGACCTTGCTCTATGCGATTCTGATCGGGATACCGACCGCGATCATCGCCGGCCCCCTGTACGCCAAGTTCATCGTGCCGCGCATTCAACTGCCGGAAGATAACCCGCTGGAGCGTCAGTTCCTCGAGCGTGAACCGCGCGACAGCCTGCCGGGTTTCGGCATCACCATGGCGACCATTCTGTTGCCAGTGGTGCTGATGCTGGTCGGTGGTTGGGCCAATCTGATTTCCACGCCGGGCAGCGGTTTCAATCAGTTTCTGTTGTTCATCGGCAATTCGGTGATCGCCTTGCTGCTGGCGACCTTGCTGAGCTTCTGGACGCTTGGTCTGGCCCAAGGATTCAACCGCGAATCTATTCTGAAATTCACCAACGAATGCCTGGCACCGACTGCCAGCATCACCTTGCTGGTCGGCGCGGGCGGTGGCTTGAACCGGATTCTGGTGGACGCGGGCGTCACCGACCAGATCGTCAGCCTGGCCCAGGTATTCCACCTGTCGCCGCTGTTGATGGGCTGGCTGTTTGCTGCATTGATGCGCATCGCCACCGGTTCTGCCACGGTGGCCATGACCACCGCGTCGGGCATCGTCGCGCCGGTGGCCATTGGTCTGGGTTATCCCCATCCAGAGCTGTTGGTGCTGGCGACGGGCGCGGGGTCGGTTATCTTTTCTCACGTCAATGACGGCGGCTTCTGGTTGATCAAGGAATACTTCAACATGACCGTCGCCCAGACTTTCAAGACCTGGACGGTGCTCGAGACCATTATCTCGGTCGTCGCCTTCGGTCTGACCGTGGGTCTTTCTTATCTGCTTTAGCCGGAGCCACCTGCCATGGACATCCTCTACCAGATCCGCGCCCGTCAGGATTCCTTCAGCGCGGGCGAAGGACGCATCGCTCGGCTGATGCTCGACGACGTAGGATTTGCCTCCGCCGCCAGCCTCGATGAACTGGCGCTGAGAGCGGAAGTCAGCACTGCCACGCTCTCGCGTTTTGCTCGCACCGTCGGCTGCCGCGACTTGCGCGATCTGCGCCTGCAACTGGCCCAGGCCAGCGGCGTCGGCAGTCGTTTTTTGGACCCTGCGGGCACGCCCGAGCAGTCGGCGTTTTACGGGCAAATTGTTGGCGACATCGAATCGACCCTGCGCCAGCATCTGTCGGCGTTCGATGAGTCGCGTTTCGCCGACGCGGTGAAATTGCTGGGCAAGGCGCGGATGATTCACGCCTTCGGCATGGGCGGATGCTCGACCTTGTGCAGTGATGAACTGCAAGTGCGGCTGGTGCGATTCGGCTACCCGATTGCGGTGTGCCACGACCCGGTGATGATGCGCGTCACCGCCGCCAGCCTCGATGCCGAACGCGCCGTCATTGCCTGCTCGCTGACCGGCATCACCCCCGAACTGCTCGAGGCCGTCGAGCTGGCGCGCAGCTACGGCGCACGAATTCTCGCCATCACCCGGTCCGAGTCGCCGCTGGCGCAATTGGCTGATGTGCTGCTGCCGCTGCAAGGTGTCGAGACCTCGTTTATCTACAAACCCACGGCGGCGCGCTACGGCATGTTGCTGGCCATCGACGTGCTTGCCACCGAGCTGGCGCTGGCCAATCCTGAAGACAATCAAGAGCGTCTGCGGCGGATCAAACTCGCCCTCGACGATTACCGCGGCGGCGACGATCATTTGCCGCTGGGAGACTGACATGATGTACGACACGCTGATTCGCAACGCCCTGATCATCGACGGCAGCAACGCCCCCGGTTATCCCGCCGACGTGGCGATTCTGAACGGCCGCATCGAGCGTATCGGCGACTTGCACGACGCCAGCGCCACTGAAGAAATCGACGCCGCCGGCCGCGTGTTGGCGCCAGGTTTCATCGACGTGCATACCCACGACGACACCGTGGTGATCCGCCAGCCGCAAATGCTGCCCAAGCTCAGCCAGGGCGTGACCACGGTGATTGTCGGCAACTGCGGGATCAGCGCTTCGCCGGTGAGTTTGCGCGGCGATCCGCCCGATCCGATGAACCTGCTCGGCACCGCAGCAGCGTTCGTTTATCCGAGGTTCAGCGACTACCGCGCAGCTGTCGAAGCGGCAAACACCACGCTGAACGTGGCCGCACTGGTCGGCCATACGGCACTGCGCAGCAACCACCTCGACGACTTATTCCGCACTGCCACACCGGACGAAATCAGCGCGATGCGCGAGCAATTGCGCGAGAGCCTTGAGGCGGGTGCGTTGGGCCTGTCCACGGGGCTTGCCTACGCCAACGCGTTCTCGGCTTCCACCGATGAAGTGATGCAGTTGACCGAAGAGCTGACCGCCTTCGGCGCGGTCTACACCACCCATTTGCGCAGCGAATTCGAGCCGGTGCTGGAGGCCATGGACGAGGCGTTCCAGATCGGCCGTCATGCAAAATCGCCCGTGATCATTTCCCACCTCAAATGTGCCGGCGCCGGTAACTGGGGGCGCAGTCCGCAACTGTTGGCGTCCCTCGAACACGCGGCGAAAACCCACCCGGTGGGCTGCGACTGTTATCCCTACGCGGCGAGTTCATCGACGCTGGACCTCAAGCAAGTCACCGACGCTCATCGCATCACCATCACCTGGTCCACGCCGCACCCTGAAGTGGGTGGCCATGACCTGATGGACATCGCCGCCGAGTGGGGCGTGCCGCTACTTGATGCCGCTCGACGCCTGCAACCGGCGGGCGCGGTGTACTACGGAATGGACGAAGCCGATGTAAGAAGAATCCTCGCCCATCCGCTGTCGATGGTGGGCTCTGACGGATTGCCGGAAGACCCGTTTCCGCATCCACGCTTGTGGGGGGCATTCCCACGCGTGCTCGGACATTTCAGTCGTGACGTAGGGCTGTTTCCGCTGCACACCGCCGTGCACAAGATGACCGGATTATCGGCGGCGCGATTTGGCTTGAAGGAACGTGGCGAAATCCGTGAAGGGCATTGGGCGGATCTGGTATTGTTCAATCCCGTGACGATTCGCGATGTAGCGGATTTCAATGATCCGCAACGAGCGGCGGAAGGTATCGATGGGGTTTGGGTCAACGGTGTCTTGAGTTACAGCGAAGGCCAGGCAAACGGGAGAAGGGAAGGGCGGTTTCTGGCGCGGCAAGGGGACTTGCGTGATGGATTCCAGTAAACATTCCGAGTGCTGCGTCACAGTGATGGCACATTGAGACTAAAGAAAGCCATCGCCAAGCCGAAGCGCTGACATCTCGCCCAGCTACACTCTGGGCCTTATCAGTCTGGGAGCAACTCCATGAGCTTCGGCAAAACCACCCCGATCCTGCGGATTTTCGATGAAATCAAGGCCGTGGAGTTCTACGTCGACTTCCTGGGATTCAAGATTGACTGGCAGCATCGTTTCGAGCCCAACTTTCCGTTGTACCTGCAAGTCTCTCGCGGCGAATGCGTGCTGCACTTGTCAGAGCACCACGGAGACAGCACGCCGGGCTCGGCATTGCGGATTGAGACTGATGAGTTGGAAGTGTTCCAGCAGCAGTTGCTGGCCAAGGAATATAAGTTCGCACACCCACAAATCCAGGCCATGCCGTGGGGCAGTCAGGACATGACCGTGACCGACCCGTTCGGGAATCGGTTGGTGTTTACCAATGCGATTTGTGTCTGATCGCAGAGGATGCGCGGGGCCCCGTGCTAGTCTCGTCGATCAATTCAGCGAGTACCGGAGGGGGCTTATGGCAAGCTTCACCATTGGGAATCTTGATCATCAGCTCTATGAGCAATTGCGTATCGCGGCAGACAGTAATGGCCGTTCGGTGGAAGAAGAGGCTCGTCTGATTTTGACGAATGCACTTGCTGGTGGTTTGGGGACTCGAATCAGCAATCGATTCGGCGCCGATCTAGGCGTGGAGTTGGAGCTGCCTTCTCGCTAGAGCAAACAGAGAGGGGAATGTTGGGGACAACTCGAAAATATCAGTTGTTTGTTAGATCGCCTTCGCGAGCAAGCCCGCTCCCACATTAGAACTTCAGCGAACACAACATGTGTGAGCAACCGAGATTCAATGTGGGAGCGGGCTTGCTCGCGAATGGTTCTTTCATTCACCGCAAAGTGAATGTCAGACCCGGAAGTGGCTGACCATCATCTGCAACTGATTGCCCAACCGCGCCAGTTCAACACTGGACGCAGCGGTTTCGTCGCTGGCGGCGGCGGTCTGTTCGGACACGTCGCGCACGTTGATGATGCTGCGGCTGATCTCTTCAGCCACGGCGCTTTGCTGCTCGGCGGCTGCCGCGATCTGTTGGTTCATCGACTGGATGTTGGACACTGTGCGGGTGATGTTTTCCAGTGACACACCGGCCTTGCGAGTCAGCGCGACGCTGCTGTCGGTCAGGGCGCGGCTGTTGTTCATCACCGCCGACACTTGTTGAGTGCCATTCTGCAGACCGGCCACCAGGCCTTCGATTTCTTCGGTGGACTTCTGCGTGCGCTGAGCCAGGCCACGGACTTCGTCGGCAACCACGGCAAAGCCTCGACCGGCTTCACCGGCACGGGCGGCTTCGATAGCGGCGTTGAGCGCCAGCAGGTTGGTCTGTTCGGCCACGGCCTTGATCACGTCCATGACGCTGCCGATCTTGTCGCTTTCCTGTTGCAGCACGCTCATGGCTTCGGTCGAGCGCGCCACTTCAGTGGCCAAGCGTTCGATCTGGGCGATGGCTTCGTTGACAACCTTGTCGCCTTCGCGGGCTTCGCCGTCAGCAGCAGCGGCCGCCTGGGAGGCTTCTTCGGCGTTGCGCGCGACTTCCTGCACGGTGGCTGTCATCTCGTGCATGGCGGTGGCCACTTGATCGGTTTCGATCTTCTGGCTGTTAACCCCGGCGCTGGTTTGCTCGGTCACGGCGGACAGTTCTTCGGCAGCGCTGGCGATCTGGGCGACGCCGTCGCGGATGCCGCTGATCAAATCGCGCAAGGTCACGCCCATGCGAGCGATGCCTTGTTGCAATACGCCGAGTTCGTCGCGGCGAGTCACTTTGACGTCCTGGGACAGGTCGCCGCTGGCGATGCGCTCAACCACAGCCAAGGTGTCGCGCAGCGGGCCGGTAATCTGACGGGTGATGATCACGGCAGCAATGATGCCCACCAGCAACGCCAGCAAGGTGCTGATCAGCTGCAGCGTGCGAGCCTGGGCGCTTTCGGCGTCACGGCGGTCGAGCTGGATCTGATACAGCTGATCGCTCAGAGTCACGATGGCGGCGCCCTGATCGGTCATTTCCTTGCGCGCCTGCACCGCATCGCTGTTCGCTGCTTTATAAGCCTGCAAGGCGCTGCGGTAGTTGGTCAGTGCGGTTTCCAGCTGACGCAGGGCGTCTTGCTGAGTGTCGGCGAAATGCACGTTGAGGGGTTTCAGGCTGGCGATGGCCAGGTCCAGTTGGCCGACGGCTTTTTGCTCGGTCTCGGCGTTGGTGGTCGCGGTGTAGCCGCGCACTTCGTAGCGGGCCAGCAAGAAGGCTTCCTTGGCCGCCGTGATGGCCTGGAACTGTTCGAAGCGTTGGTCGCTCAGAGGCATTTGCTGCACGCGAGTGTTGATGGCGTTGATCAGCGTGTTCGCGGTGTTGGCATTGGCGCCCATGGTGTCGCGGGCGCTGTTACCGGTGCGGTACGCGCTGCGCATTTTGTTCAGGGACGTCTTGTAGGCGTCGATGACGGCGCCTTGCTCTTTGAGCAGCTTGAGGTTTTCCGGGCTCTTGAATTTCACCAGCAGCGCTTGTTGCTGAGCGGAGAACGCCTCGAGCGTGGTCTGGACGTTCTGTGCGGCGGTTTCGTCGCCGTTGGTCAGCATGTATTGCAGGCGAACCACACGCAGCTTGGTCAGGCCGGCATTGAGCTGGGTGATGTCGCTCATCCAGTTGCTGCGGTCAATCAATCCGCCCAGGCTCGTCCAGCCGGTCAGGGCGAGGACGCAGGTCAGAGCCAGGACCAGGCCGAACCCCAAGCCCAGCTTCATGTTCACGCTGATATTGCCGAACCAGCTATTCATCAAAAGTCCTCCAGGAACGTTGTGCTTCTAGATCGTCGGTTGGCTGGAAGATTGTTGTTTTTGGTAGCCAGCAAGGTGTGTAGCAGGACTGTATCGGCAGCAATTGCGAGAGCTGAATGGTTTTTGTAGGACCGATGTGTAACAAGACTTTCGTGCGGTCTTAAGCTTTTTTTCACATGAGTTTCACCGGCTGCCGACGCCAGCCTCTTTACCCTCGCGGCATCGAATGACAGTGATGCGTGCCGGTGAGGCGGTTTGATGTGGAATTGAGACTGAGGCTGTTCGGGATAAAACGCTCGATTGATCTGAGCCGTTTTGCCCGCTATCGCAATGCGGCTGTCGTGCTCACCTCGGCGCTGTTGGTGATTGCACTGACGGTCTGGCTGTTGCATCCTGCCGCTGTACCGGACCTGGCCCACGGCAATGTGGCCGGCGCCCGGGCGTTGAAGGCCGATTGGGCCAAGGGCAACGTGATCGTGCTGGTGCGTCACGTTGAACGCTGCGATCATTCCAGCGCCCCCTGTCTGATCGGTAACGATGGCATTACCGAACGCTCTCGCAGCGTCGCGGTGGAGGTTGGTGCGCAGTTCGAACAACTGGGGTTGAACAAGGCCGACATCTACAACAGCCCCATCCTCCGTACAGCGCAGACCGCTGGCTACATGTTCAACAAGGTCGGGGTCGGTGAAAAATGGTTGATCAATTGCAAGGGCACCATGCTACGCGACGCTCTGGCGCACAAGGTGGCCGGGCGAAACCTGATTCTGGTGACCCACAGCGAATGCATGTCACAACTTGAGAAAGACCTCAAATTGCCGACCGCTACCCTCGGCTACGGCGCTTCTTTGTTTATCTCGGCCGAAACACCTCAGGCACCACGGATGCTCGGTGTCATCGAAGCCTCGGACTGGCACTCGTTGACCACCGAATGAATTCACTTTCTGGATCAGGACACACGATGTTGACTTCTTCCCGTTACCGCTTTTATTGGGTGAACTTTGGCATTCCGCTGGCCTGTGCGGTCGTGGTTTTCCTGCTGTTCGACCTGACCAAAATCGACATCGCGTTCAATGATCTTTTTTATGACCCGGTCACGCAGACGTTTCCGCTGGATCATGTCCATCTGTTCGAAAAGATCACCCATAAATGGGCGCGGATCATCCCTAACTGGACCGGAGAGATAGCGATCGTCGGCGCCTTGCTGTCGTTTCTCTGGCCGCGCCTGAAGGCGGAAAAGCATTCGAAGATCATCGCATTCCTGGAAAAAATCAAAGTCGCGCCGGTGCTTCGGTTCGCCACCAGGCACCGCCGGGACTTCCTCTATGTGGTGTTCGCGTTCTCCATCAGCACTGGGGTGATCCACTACCTCAAGGGCCACACCAGCGTGTACTGCCCGGTCGAAACGACCCAGTATGCGGGGAAGATCGAGCACAAGGAGTGGTACCAGAATTTTGATCTGCTGAAAGTCGCGGGGCCCGGTCGCTGCTGGCCGGGCGGCCATGCCTCGGGCGGTTTCACCATGCTGGCGTTGTACTTCGTGGCGCGTCGTTACCGCTGGCGCTATTCCAAAGCGGTGATGTACGGCTCGCTGCTGCTCGGTTTCGTCTACGGCACGACGCGAGTTGTGCAAGGCTGGCACTACATGTCCCACACCTTCTGGGCCGGGATCTTCGTATGGCTGGCGTGTTTGCTGACAGCGCTGGCGTTCTATGGGCGAGCGCGGCTGGAGCAACCGGTGCTGCAAGCGCATGAGCGACCTGAAAGCGTTGCACAGCCGCAGACGGCTAGCTGATTCAAAAGACTTGAACGACAAAACCCGCCAACCCTGAAGAGGGTGGCGGGTTTTTTGTTGTCCGTCTTGTGGGGCGGTGTTCGGGAAATTGCCTTCGCGAGCAGGCTCGCTCCTACTGAAAAACAACGGGCTAAAAAAAGGTATACGGGGCGAATTATTAACAAAGTGTGAACAACTGGTGTGATCTATTAATAGCAACCCTTGCTTTCCCTTAATGCCTGGCTGGCCATGCCAAGTGAGCCCTTGATTGAAACGCCCCCCAATTCCATCGCCGGCTGCAAAACGTTTTGTGCCCGGAAAAGCTGTTCGCAGGTTAAGCATCGTCGCGGTCGTCCTACTGATTGGCGCAGCGATGGTCGGGTACTGGATGTTTATACCGCCGGCGCCGTTTGTTCCGTTGAGTGGTCTGGATCCTTCCGCCGTGTCGATGATTGCCTTGGGCGATCAGGGCAGTGGTGATCTGCAACAGTGGCGAGTGGGACAGGCCATGGAGCGAGTCGCGGCCAGAGACGGGCGGCTGGACATGGTCGTGTTGTTGGGCGACAACTTCTATGGCAAACCGCTGACCAGTACCCACGACCTTGGCTGGCAAATGAAATTCGAGCGCGTCTATTGGGGCCAGTGGCTGAGTCATGTGCCGTTCTTCGCTGTGCTGGGCAATCACGATTACCCCGTGTCGCAGAAGTTCGAACTCGAATATGGCCAGCAGCGCAAGGGCTCGGGTCGCTGGCAGATGCCGAGCAATTTCTACGTCAAGGATTTCGGCAGCGTCGAGGGGCGCCCGTTGGTGCGAATGGTGTTCCTCGACACCTCGGCGCCACGGGAATCCTTTCAGCGTCAGATCGACTTGCTTGACCAAGCCTTCCAGCAGCCGGGACCGGCGCCTGTATGGCGCATCGCGGCGGCCCATCACCCGGTCCGCAATCATGGCCAGCATGGTGAGGACGGTGAACTGGTCAACCTGTTGTTGCCCGCGCTGGAACGCAACAAGGTCGACGTGTTCCTGGCCGGGCACGACCACAATCAGCAACTGCTGCTACGCGCTGCCGAGCCAGCCTGGGTGGTTTCCGGGGCCGGGGGCCAGAAACTCTACGCCGTTGGCGCCGGAGCGCAGGACACCTCGTTTGCCACCGCACACGCCGGTTTTGCCAAACTTGATTTGAATCCCAGCCAATTGCGGCTGAACTACTATGACGAACGAGGCAACCTGGAAACCGGTTATCGTTGGGACCGGGATTGTCAGTGGATGGCGAAAGGCTGCCTGTTGCCCTACGTTGCGCGACAGGTGGTTGCGCAATAACACGATGAGCGCTTAGCGGAACGCGGTATTCGCTGCTGGGTTGATCAACGCGGTCAACACATGGTCCTGCCAGCGCCCGGCGATACTCAGGTAGGCCTTGGCGTAGCCTTCACGTTCAAATCCCAGGCGCTCCAGCAGCCGCGCACTGCGTTCATTGCCAGGGATGTAATTGGCCATGATCCGGTGCAGCTTCTGCTCATCGAACATGTAGCCGATTCCCGCTTCCAGGGCTTCCTGCATCAAGCCCCGGCCCTGATGAGATTCGTCGATGTGGTAACCGAGATAGCAGGCCTGAAACGCCCCGCGAGTGATGCCGCTGAAGTTGCAGGCGCCGATCATCTGGCCGTTGTCCGGATCCAGCAACGCGAAATGCACCGCCAGACCGGCCTGGAAAGCGCTGGCTTGCACCTCAAGGCGCGGGCGGATGCGTTCAGGGCTGTGGTAATCGACGGGGCGAATCGGCGACCACCGGGCGAGATGCCTCAGGTTGCGCCGGTAGAAGTCGCTTTCCAGCGCCGCCTGTTCAGGGTCGAGCACCGCCAGCGTCAAGCGCTTGCAGGGTAGGGATAACAGCGGCATAGGGCGCTCCGGTTCACGGGGATCGTCGCGCAAGCATTGCGTGGCCAGCGGGGAAATACAACAAAACAGCAGGCAAAAAAAAGCCCGCGGGAGGGCGGGCAAACCGTAGTTTCTTGAATGAGCCAGTGCAATGTACCGTTTGGTGAGAGGTCGTAGGGTGAAGAAAAATTCATGTCGATGAGTGCCCGCCGCTTCACACCCTGAGACATGCCTACGGCAAATGATCCGCCGCAAAGTCCGCTTCCGAGCGCGCCCGCAAACGGCCCTTGCGGCAGGCCTGCTGGAACTGTTCGAAGTCGCGCTCATTCTGCGCGGTGTAGCTTTGCGCATACTTGAATAGCGCGTCGGCCAGCGCATCGCTTTTGCCGATGTAGCCGCTGATGTGTGCGGCGTTCCCGGACGATTTGGCATGGGCGCGGGCTAACGCGCGGCCACAAATGCGTCCGTAGGCGGCGAAGGTGTCCGCGTCGAAAGTCTCGAGTTCAGCCGAGACTTTCATGTCGCGCAACTGGCGCACATAGAAGTGTCGACCGCTGGGGCCGGTGGTCCAGCCGAGGAACAGGTCACTGGCCGATTGCATCAACCGTTGACCATCGACCACGCGCTGACCGTTGTGCCGAACTCGCGATTTAGTCTTCACATAATCGGCAAGCACCGAACGACGTGCCTCCTTGAACTGCAGGAACAGCGGGAACTCCTGATCATCGGTCAGCAGAGCTACCAGGCAACGAGTCCCGACGCTGCCCACGCCGACCACTTTGAACGCCATGTCGTGGGCATGAAAACGCGACAACAGCTCGCGACGGTCGGCTTGCAGCGTGCCGGGATAATCGCGCATGAACGCGTCGTAAAGCGCACGCCAGTTCGACAGACGCAGCCAGTCGTCGTCGGCATCCAGCAGCGTGGTGTTTTCGTGTAAATGGAAAATTTCCGGCAGATCATCGCGAATGATCAGTCGGCCCTGTGCGTCACGGTCACTGATTTTCGGCAGTAGTTCAGCATGGGTACGCCGTTCGGCTTTTTCGATGGCGCGCTCTACATGCTCCAGTGTCGCTTTGCTCGCCTGCTGCCGCAGATCGCGGTAACTGATGGACTCGTACCAGGTTTCCATGGCGCTTTGTTCGGCGCATTCGAGCATGGTCTGTTGATAGGCGCCGACCGCCTGGCGGCAGACCGTTTCTTCGACCGTGTCGCCATGACGCAGGTCGCGCGCTGCCACCACGAAACTTGCCACCAGCCGTTTCAAGTCCCACTCCCAAGGGCCGGGATGGGCTTCGTCGAAGTCGTTGACGCTGAACAGCAGATTGCGTTCCGGCGTTGCAAAACCGCCGAAGTTCATCAGGTGACTGTCACCGCAGATGGGCGATACCAGACCCATGTTGGACGTTGCGGCCAAGTCGTGGGCTTGCAGCAGCGCGTTGCCGCGATAGAAGGTGAAGGGCGAGACCAGCATGCGGCCGTAGCGCAACTCGACCAGCGACTTGATGCGGCCTTCACTGGACGTTTTGATCAGCGGCAGCGGGTCGCGATTTATTTTCCCCATGGACGCCTGCGAACTGCGGGAGCAGTTCTTGCGAGCATCCTTGCCTTGCTTCAAGCGGTCGTTGAGGGTGGTCATGTGGGCTCGTTTGGTGAGTGTTTTAGACGTGTGAGAGATGAGTGTAGAAGGGCTTCGGGTCTTCATACGATGTCTGGATGGCGATGGGGTATTTGCTGGTGGGAGTATTGATGGCAATTGGTGCATCGAAATAGTTGGCTGAGGTATGAACGCTGTAGGACGTGGCCTGCATTTTTGCGAGCTGATTCCTACGAAGTGCGGCGGTTGAAGCCGAAGATCGACATCACCTAAAGTTTCAGGCCTACCTCAGTCAATACAGTACGGGTTCAATGATTGGCAACAAATTGGTAATAGGCGTACTTCGACTGCTCTCGGCGGTGCAGATGTTGATCTCCATGACTGGTGTTGTCCCGTCTTGCGACCCCGTTGTCTTGCGTTGCACTAAATCCTCAAGGGAAACCATTCGGCCGCCGAGTAATACACCGACAGGTCACTGAGTATTGCTCGCAATGCTCGGGACCTTTCCTTGGCAAGAGCGAATTGAAGTTGGCAGCCTATGTGCGAGAGCTTGGTGGCGGGACGGTCGCGCCGTAGCGCAGAAGGCGGTGTCATTCGGGAGGCATTGAAAGTGAGAGGGTGGCGGTACACGGGAAAAGACTATTGGCTTTTTGATTTGCTCAGCAGTAAGTTACATTAAGTGAAACCTTCTGTTGAGTTATTGAGCATGCAGCCACACTCAAAGTCCACCCAGCCGATGGGGCGCCTCCTCCGGAATCTGAGCCACCTGGCCAATGATGAGCGCTATCTGTACACCCCGGACGATCTCAGGGCTTTGGTACCAGATATTTCCGAAGGTGCCTATAAAACATTGTTGAGTCGTGCAGCTTCTGACGGTCATCTGATACGAGTGTGCCGAGGGCTCTACTTGTTTGACGCGGCCAAACCGTCTAGTGGGCTGGTGCTGTTTCACGCGGCCGCCCGGCTGCGTGCCATGCAGTTCAATTACATCAGCCTTGAAACGGCGTTGAGTGATGGTGGGGTCATCTCGCAAATCCCCATCAACTGGATCACGCTGATGTCATCCGGGCGCAGCAGCACTATTTCATGCGGCCGCTGGGGCACCATCGAGTTCGTACACACACGCCAGAAGCCTCAGGATCTCGTTGGCCAGGTTCACTATGACGCTCGTTGCCGGCTATGGCGTGCGACACCGCAACAAGCATTGCGAGACATGAAGGCAGCGAAACGAAATATGGACTTGATCGATTGGAGCGTTGCCAATGAGTTTGTTTGATGAGCTGGTAAATGAAGCATTAAAAAACAAACAGGATCTCGCGCCGTTGCGGGTCGTCGTGGAAAAGGAATTACTGCATCACGACATCATGCTGGCGCTGAGTTCGGCCGGTATGCTCGCCAAACTTACCTTCATCGGCGGCACCTGTTTGCGCACCTGCTACGGGGCCAACCGTTTGAGCGAGGACCTGGACTTTACCGGGGGCGCAGATTTCAATTGCGAGAGCCTGACCGAGCTGGCCCAAGTATTAGTCAGCACACTAAAAACCAAATATGGTCTTGAGGTCGAAGTCGGTGAGCCTGTTCGTGAGGAGGGTAATGTCGCTACCTGGAAGTTAAAGGTCCAAACCCGGGCAGGACGCAAGGATTTACCGGCACAGCGCATTAATATCGATGTGTGTTCCATTCCAAGTTATCAGCCGCAACCTATGCAGTTGCTTAATCCTTATGGTGTCGACATGGGCACGAGTGGCCTGATTTTGCAGGCTGAAACACGCGAAGAAATTTATGCCGACAAGATCGTGGCTTTTGCGCTGCGTCCCAACCGAATCAAGAACCGTGATCTCTGGGATATGGTTTGGCTGCGTCAGCTGGGCATAACGCCACAACTGGATTTGATCGCGAAGAAGCTGGGTGATCATCACTGCGAGCAGGATGATTTCTTGAGGCAGTTCAAAGAGCGTTCCGCACAGCTTGAGACCGATCCGAA
This sequence comes from Pseudomonas sp. Root329, assembly GCF_001424925.1. Taxonomy (NCBI): domain Bacteria; kingdom Pseudomonadati; phylum Pseudomonadota; class Gammaproteobacteria; order Pseudomonadales; family Pseudomonadaceae; genus Pseudomonas; species Pseudomonas sp. Root329. The sequence goes on from NZ_LMCV01000007.1 coordinate 50,509, forward strand.
AGTTGTCATTGAGTTTCGCAAGGAAATGAGTCGGTTTCTACCGGGTGAATTGGTAGCGCAAACCGTGAATGAACCTGCGTTCTGGACATTTTTGGTGGGTCATATACGTGAGTTGTATGTGATGACAGAGAAAGCGCTGAGCGGCCATGAAAGCGTTCAGGGCTCGGGCTTCAAAATGTAATACCGCAGGAATGGGTGGCGGCAGTCAAAAAAATGGGCGACTTCGCCAACGAGCATCTTTCAACATTCCGTCACCCCCAAAACCCTCAAAACCCACCCTGCCTCACCAGGCAGCAACGTGTACCGAACCTGCCGAATTTTCCCCGTCCTGCCCGCATCGGCATCCGTGCTGTCATAAACCGGGAACCGCTGCACCAACGCATTTTCCACCACGGCAAACTCATCCTCGCCCTGGTAGCCCACCGCTGTTTTCGGGTTCTCTCTGACAGGTGGTAGATAAATCTCGCTCAGCGACTTCTTGCGGTTGGCAGCGTAAGCAATGAGCTCGCCCGGCATCCCGCGCTCCGGTGACCTGATGAAGACGTAAATCTCTGGAGCGCCATTGCGATCAAGGTCGGCGACCTCTACTCGGACGATGGTGCCGGTGAGGGGACGTACAATCTCTGAGTTATCGATTTCCAGACCTTGGGGGGCAATGCGTAGAGCACGATTTCCATCGACCGACACGCTCGTCACGTGAAAGCCAATGCCCTGCAATTCAAGTGTCTGGTCGAACGGCTGGTTGCTGTCCGTCGTATCACCCGAGAGGCTTAATGAAAGGCTGTAGTTGGCCACTTCATTGCGCCGAGCGGCGTTGCGCATCAGGCATACCTGAACCGTATATTCGCCATCGGCGGGCAATGGTCCCAGAAAGTGATTGCCCATGATCGATCCGTTAAACAACGCGTAGTCCGCACCTTTCGCGGTGATGTTGAAGTAGGCAGATGCGTTGGAAGACTTGAAGTCCACGGTCATCATTTGGCCGGCCTTCGCGTCTAGACGGTACTGCGCGGTGAGCGGGCCTTTGATGGATCGGGCGAACCTGACGGTGTCGGAGCCCTTTTTGAAGGTGACCTGCTCGACACGAGGAGCGATCTCGGTGGCGGCGTGTACAGGCACAGAAACCATGGCGACCAGAACGGCTGCAATCCATACGTTCATGTTGATCTTCCTGAGTGCGTTGGTTGCTCAAGCGGTTGCAGGTGCACCCGCAGCATAGGAGCTATTGAGGTGGGGCGAAGCTGGGCTGGACGAGGGCTTGGCGCCTGGGCGTCTCCGTGGGAGGTCGCGACGATGATGGCTTGGCCGCAGGGTTTTTTGTGGTGGTCTTGCGAGCCTTATCGCGGGCAGGCCTGCTTTTGCCGGGGATGGTGATGCTGCCTACAGAAATGACCAAACCCCAGATGCAACAAAACCCGCACTTGGCGGGTTTTGTTTTGCTTCGTATTTGGTGGGCCGGGGTAATCTGAATTGATTCTGTATCGTATTGATTTTTATTGATTATTTTCGGTTGGATTTTCTATTGGAATACCTTATGGAATACCATTCGCGAATCTTCTTAAATTCCTGCCTTTACGTCGACCAAAGTTCAATTCCACAGCTGTACTTCGGATTTCGCCTTTGAGTGGAACCAACGGCTACTGATAGCGATTGCTGGCGCTTGGTTCATTCCTTCACTCGCTCTGGCGAGTCGGCGCGTGCCTTATTGCTGTCGCGTACGGCAAATGCGCTCGTGCTCCAACTCCTCAAGATGTCGCTCGTATTGAGCTGATGGTTCGCGAATTGGCTGTGCAGAATCAAAGTTTCCACACGGATTAAATTGCAGAGGGGCTGGAGGGGATTTGGTGTCTCTGTACAGTGGTCGCGGAGCACACACCCGATAAGCCTATCGGATCTCTCAGATCAGGGATCCATTGATCGCGTCCGGCTTTACGACGGTCAAGGCTCAGGCTAAGGTGCTGGCATAAGGACATGATTTTCTAACATTTGTCCACGGAAGGTTCCTGATTAGCCGTAGTGAAACTACCGCCCTTCCTTTCCGACTTTGTTGTGCCCTAAAAAACGCGTGCCGAGCAAGGTGCTGTCATCGATCACCAACGGGATTGGCGATTGACGCATCAATGTGGGTGTTGCAGGCGTCCCGAACATCAAAAAATTGCTAAATTGAAGGCGGAAAGTATGGATTTTTCGACGCTGTTGCATCTATGGGGTGCAGCAAGCTCCGAGCAACTGATCGCGCCAATAACGGTAGTTGGCTTCGTTTTCATTTTGTGCGCTTGGTACTTTGTCCGTTATTTTTGTCCATCCTTCAAACTTAGCAGTCAGCTGAAAAAACTGACTAAACGTGTGCACGGTGTGAAAGCGCTCGCCCCGTCTCAACGGCGCTCTGAATTGGAGCGACTGTTCAATGGAAGCAAGCTGGAGCACTCCTGGCACGAGTACGCTGAAACGCTGCACGACCAGTTTGAGTTTCAAGAAGGCGAACAGGTTCTTGTCCGGTCGCGCGCCACCGCCGGAGCCGCGCATTTTTTCTCACCTCAAAGCGTGGTTGATACCCCGCTGGGAACCGAGTTTTATAAACACCTGCCTGGTATTTTGACCGGCATCGGTATTGTCGGCACCTTCTTCGGCTTGATGCTAGGCCTACAGCATTTTGATCCAAGCACCCCTGAGCAGGTAAATGCCAGCGTCGATAAGCTGCTCAAGGACGTGTTGTTTGCGTTCATCGGCTCCTTTATTTCAATCATGGCCTCTATAGCCGTCACGATTACTGAAAAGTGGCGTCTGGGCCAATGCTACAGGCTTCTTGAAGCGTTCAACGAAACCATCGACGGGCTTTTCGACAGTGGTGTCGGTGAGGAATATCTAGCGGAGCTTGTGCGCTCGAGTGCTGAAAGCTCCGTGCAAACCCGTCAGCTCAAGGACAGCCTGGTAACCGATCTGCGGGAAATGCTGCAGAACCTCGTTGATACCCAAGTCCGCGAAAGCCTCAAATTAGCGGATACCTTGTCTACGACTTACCGTGACTCTGGGCAGTTGTTGGCCGATCAGGTAAGCAGTGCGATTGAGAACAGTCTCAAATCCCCCCTTGAAGCTATCGCGGGTGCGGTTCAGGCCGCCAGTGGCGACCAGTCAGGGCAAGTACAGAACCTTCTTCAGGATGTTCTAGTTGCCTTCATGAACAAGCTGGAAGGTACGTTCGGCCAACAGTTCAACGGTCTACACGAACTGATGGGTCAGTCCGTTGCCGCCATGCAGTCGATGCAGCAAGGCTTTTCGACGCTGATCCAAGATATGCGTTCGGCTAGCGAGTCCTCGACCCAAAACAGCTCGACTATGATCGCTCAGTTACTCTCCGATATGCAGGCCGGACAGAACGCCATGCAAGCGGGGATGAACGAGATGCTCGCCAATCTCCAGGCTTCGGTTGCCCGTATCGGCAACGAAGGGGAGGGGGCAGGTGCTCGAATGGCCGAGCAGTTGGAGAAGTTGTTTGCTCAAAGCGAGGCTCGCCAACAGGCAATGGCTGAGAATCTCCAGGCTTTTGTTGAGTCGATCAAGCAGAACATCGGCCAAGGTCAACAGGAAACCATGGCGAAAATTGCGGGCTCCGTTGAGGTGCTGGGTGAGCAACTCTCGGCAGTCTTCAAGCAATTGGAGCACGGCCAGCAGCAGATGGATCAAACCACCCGCGCTGCACAGGCTGACCTGCATCAAGGCACCCGCGACCTGGTGGGCGGCCTTGACGAGCAGGTCAAGGCGTTGCTGCAAACAGTGTCAGAGCAACAGAAGTCTGCACAGGACACCGTTAAGGCGTTGAGTGCCCAAACAGAGCAGCATTTGCAAAGCATGCAGCTAGGCGCAGACAAGATGCGGGCGGCGGCTGAGCGGTTCGAAACGGCCGGACAAAGCGTTGCGCGAGCCAGTGAGTCGACTGCGGGGCTGATGGGCACAGTCCAGGGCGCAGGTACTGAGCTTGCACAAGCATCACGTGAGTTGAACACCGTGGTCGCGGACTATCGAAACAATCGTGAAGCGCTGGCGAAAACTCTCGCGGTCATCGAAGGGGTTGTCGCAAGTGCACAAGGGGAGGCCAGCGGCCGCAGCCAGTATCTCCAGGACCTGAAGGTTCAAAGCGAGCGGATGCAGGCGCTTAACCGTGAAGTTTATGAATACCTGGAAAACATCAGTGGTGTGTTGGGTAACGGCTTTAAAGAGTTCGGTGATGGCATGGATCGGACCTTGAGACAAACGCTGGGTAGTCTGGATGCCGAGCTAGATAAAGCAGTCAAGAGCCTCGCTGGCGGTGTAGAAGGGGTCAAGGAAAGTCTCGAAGACTTCGGCGACATCATGGAACGAATCAGGCAGTAACGGAGACTAGTCGATGTTTGGTAAGCAAATGCCTTCGGTTGTCCGTTCAAAAGACGAGGGAGAGAAGCCGTTCTGGATCTCCTTCGCTGATTTGATGACTGCGATGATGATTCTATTTCTGGTGGTCATGGTGGCGGCTTTGAGTTCTGTGACGCAGCGTATTAACCAAGCGGAGCAAGGAGAGAAGCAACGTAATAGGGACATCAGTCAGATCTGCGAGCACCTGAGCCTTAAGGCGAAGACTGCCAGTAAAACCATCGTTGTGGACTGTAAGGACAATCGGATTAGCTTCGGCGATGCTGGCCGATTTGGGCATAACCAGTACGCGCTGAGCAACGATGGCCAGTCGGCACTTCAGGAGGTTGTGCCGATGATTCTGGACGCGGCTAACAGTGAAGAAGGCCGAAAATGGTTCAAACAGGTTGTGATCGAGGGATCGACAGACACCGACGGCTCTTATCTTTATAACCTGCACCTTTCACTGCAGCGTTCAGAGTGGGTGATGTGCAGCCTGCTCGATAGCCGCAGCCCGCTCCAAGTCGGATTGTCGCCGGAGCACCAACAGCAAATCAGATCGATTTTCCTGGCGGGCGGTGTGTCGTTCAACAATGCAAAGGACACCAAAGAAGAAAGCCGGCGAGTGGAGTTGCGCATGCAGTTCTTTGGCTTGAAGGAAAAGGAGGACAACCTCAAGCCAGAGGTACCGGTGTTCAATAACACTGATATGGAAAAGTGTCAGTTGGCGATGAGCCGATGACTAGCCCAATCGCGAGGCTTTCCGCCGCTATTAACCTGAGTCTGTTGGCACATCGCACAGGGCCGGCGCCTGAACCGTTGGCGCGATTCCCCCGTCTGGGTGCTGCGGGAATTGATCTTTACGAAAGATTCGAACGCGCTGAAAAAGCTTTGCCGCCACCTCAGGAAAAGCGCCGCGCTGCGATAAACAAATTCCGCAATGTACTCCCACTCAACGCCTCAGAATGGCGTTTGGTTTTTGCCGGTCTCTCGGACAAGAGTGAGCGAGTCGGACCGATACTGGACGATGACCAGCTTTTTGACCGAGTGCACAAAGAAATCCATCACCGTATCGAAAAGCGGAGGCTGAGCCGCCGAGACTGGTTGGCGCTGTGCTTTAGCTACTTTGGGTACGAGGCCGCCACGCCTGATAAGAGCGCCAATTGGTGTCTGTTGCGGGAAGACGTTCAGCTTGGCTTCGAATGCGTCAGAGGCCAGCAAAAACGCGAGAAGGAATGGGTTCACATCGTCCAGCAGCATCAGGAGCTTTTCTCCGAGCAGGCAGGTGCCAGGCTGGGTGACCAGATGTTCAAGGGAGAGATCAGCGACCTTTCGGCATTGCAGACGATTGCGCAGATCCCTGACAGCAGTTGGCTGTGGCGAAGGATCTTTAACGTACTTATCTCTCGTATTTTTATGTTGGATGACGCCGAGTTTTCTCAGCGCTTAGCCGACCTTGTCGATATCGGTCGGCAGCATCCGCGGTACATGAACGACATTCTGAGTGCATGTCTGTCGCGTTATCACTTGGCAGCCTATCGAGAAAAGCCGTCGTCGCTGCTCAAACAGGTTGCACTCGACAATTGGGGCAGCCCTCAGATCCGTTCCAGGCAAAACAGCTGGCTGCAGTATGTTGAAAAAGATGTCTGTGCAATGGTCGTTGCATGGTTCGCAAAGGAAGATCTTGAACACTTCTTCAACCTGTTGAAGGGAGACTCCGAGGTCGATCAATCGCGTCTGCACTATTGGCTGCGATTTGCCAACCAAATGAGCTACACCCGAATTGTTATGGGGGCGGATGCGTGGAATGACCGCGGGCGGGACTTCGTCCATTTCCGTGAGAAAAACAAAGGGCGCTTGAGCAAGCTGATAGGCGGTCCTGGGCACAACAACGCTGTAGTGATGCAGATTGGGAACTACTTTTTCGTGGAGTTCTCCGGCACAGGCAATGCCTGCTATGTGTACAAAGCAGATGATTCGCCATTCAACCCAGACAAATCCCAGCTTGAGCTGACCGCCGAGCTGAAGCAGGCAAATCGTGCGCTGGATCGAATGCGGCATTCACCTGCACCGAGCCGCCCAAACCGTATAGAGGGTTGGCTGAGCAAATTCGATGACTCTCTAGGGAAATTGGGCATTCGCGTGCAGAGTCAGGCCGGCACGCCAGGGTCATCCAAACCCATGGCTTTCGAAGACCAAGTCCGTGACGCCCTGAAGTCGGTCAAGCACAAAGTCTATGACCAGCGCGCGCGCGGTGGCGCGTTTCAGGTCCAGCTTGATGACAATGATCAGGCTGCCGTTGCAGCGCTCCAACGCCTGGGCTTCAAGCCCGTCAATCACCAGCCACTCAGGTTTTGGAGACAGTAATGCTCAAGCGTTTGCTGAAAGGCATCGGCCGGCAGCCGAATTCGGCGGTAGAAAATACTGAGCCTGTTTTTTCCATTGAGGAGCAGGGGTTTTGTTATCCCCTGAGCTTGGCGGAGAATGCGCAGTCCTGGCCGCTGGCAAGCTATTTGGATCAGTTGGAAGAGGAGGAGTTCGTCTCTCAGCTCAGCGATCGTTGGTTGCTGACGTGGGACGAGCTTTATCGGCTTCTTGATGAGCCAGAGCACTTAACAAGTCTGCCGCTATTGGGGTTGCCGCCACAGACAGCCCTCATCCCTCAATTGAGCAGCCAAGGCAGTCTTGCCTCTGACGACTTCAAGGTCGCTGTCAGTGGATGGCGCGACCCGCAGTCCAATGCAAATGTGCAGGTGCAGGTGCAGCGTACAGGTGCCATCGTCCAGCGCAACGGAATAATGGAAATTCTGCCCGAGTCGTCGTGGAAACTGACCGGTGCGGTACGGCAACTTTATCTGGCTCAGCAAAATGAGCCGGGTGAAGTAACTAACCAGATTGGCTGGGCTAGCATCAGGAAGTTGGCGCGCAAGGCTGGTGCCGGTATGGATGGCTTCTTGGATAAGACCGTCGTTATCAAACCTGAAAGCTTGCGACTCAACCCGCGAAAATCGACAGTAGGCAATATACCGGTTATCGAACTGGAACCCACCTTTGAAGGCCAGCCGGCAAACTGGCTTGAAAGTTTCGACGGCGCTAATCAGGTTCAGGATCGATATCGGGTGACTGGTGATGATGGATCGCTGACACACGTGCTGATTGATCCCGAAGTCAAATCTGTATTGGACTATGTGCGCTCGTTGCCCGGGCGTCGGGTCGCTGGGGACGATGCTCTTTCTTTCGTCCGCAACCCTTACAGCGCACTCGGCGAAAGTGCCGCGCAAGTGTTGGATGCCGAGACTTATGAAGACGACCTGGCCGAGGCTGGGATTTTCTTTCATCGCTTTCATCTGGAGCCCAAACTGGATGAAGCGGGACAGCGCATCGAGCAGGTAAATCTGACTCTCGAACCGATCTCGCCAACGCCGCAAGCGCCCATCGAAGTTGAATTCAAAGCGGCCTATGAGCTCGCGCCGTTCGTGCATGAATTGCAACTGAAGTTAGCCGCTGGAATGCCAGCTGGTTTCTGGCAGGGCTATGAGCTGGAACTCAGCGATTTTGATTTGCGCCAGTTGGCAGGCATCAGCGATCTGCTTAAGCGTTGGCAAAACGAAGCGGCCGGTATTGAGTTCGACTCAGTCCTAGACCTGTCTCTTTACGGAGACCGTGTGACTGGCATCGGGGAAGCGGAAAGAATTACTTCGCCTTTCCTCGTCAAGGAGGCGACCGAGAACTGGTTGCCGAAGGATGTGGCGGCGCTGGGCATTGACGCAGAAATTCTTGGGCGTTGGGATCCATCCGACCGTGCTCAATTTGAAGCGTTTGAGCAGCGGCTGGACGAAGCTCGCGCTGCCGGTGATGAAACGGTCTGTTTGCCAGAGTCCGAAACACCGCTGTCGATTGCCGCCGCCGAGCGACTGTTTAATGCCTGGTCCAAGAAGATCGCCCCTGTCGAGACCGGCCTGGTCCAGCAACAGGAAAAAGTTGGTCGCGCCGTACTGCAAATCGGCCACAACATCGACGAACCGACCTACGTTGAGATTCGCCAAGCAGCATTACGCGCCGCTTTGGATGCAATACCAGAGTTGCCCAGCTTGCTCAAGCCTGAGGTCGTATTGCGTGAGCACCAGCTTCAAGGCGTCGCGTGGTTGCAGCATTTGTTCCGCTTGTCCCCCGCGGACGTGTCAGGTTGCTTGCTCGCTGATGACATGGGGCTTGGGAAAACGATCCAGTTGCTCACCTTCCTTGTCTGGTACCTGGAAAAATATCCACAAGACAAACCGACACTTATCGTCGCCCCAGTTTCGTTGCTTGATAACTGGGAGCGTGAGCTTCATCGGTTCTTCTTCGCTGATGCACTACCAGTGTTGAAGCTGTATGGCTCAGCCTTGAGTGCAGTGAAGTTCAAGAAGGAAGAAATACCTGCTGACTTGAAAGCAAAAGGCATCAAGAATTTGCTGCGCCCAGGTTGGGTGGGCGGCGCCCGAATCGTCCTGACGACTTACGAGACACTTCGCGATCAGGAGTTTTCCCTGGCGCGCCAGCAGTGGTCGATCGTCGTGTGCGATGAAGCGCAGAAGCTGAAGAACCCCGCGGCACTGGTGACTCAAGCGATCAAAGCCATTCCTGCGAGATTTCGAGTGGCGTGTACCGGTACGCCTGTCGAGAACACCCTGATCGATCTCTGGTGTCTGTTCGACTTCATTCAACCAGGTTTTCTAGGTGGTTTGAACCAGTTCGGTCGCGAGTATCAGCGCCCAATCGAAGCCGCGTTGGAGCGTGACACGGTTGCCCTGGAGCGCCTTCGAGGGCTTATCGATCCGCAGACTTTGCGCCGAACCAAGCAGGACATTGCCAAAGACCTGCCCGCCAAAATCGAAGACACAGCATGCCGTTCACTTAGCATGCATGCCTTGCAACGCAATCTGTACCTGTCCGAAATATCCGCGTACAGCCAGAAGCAGCAGATTGAAGAACAGCTCGATCAAAAGACCTCCGGCATGCTCGGGTTGCTGCACAAGCTCAAGCTCATTTGTGCTCATCCTTACAGCGTTCAGCCAGACAAGCGATTGCGCGACAACTCGCCGAAGCTGCAATGGTTGATGCAGACCCTTGAGTCGATCAAAAGAGCTGGAAATGGCGACAAGGTCATTGTCTTTACCGAGTTGCGTGATATTCAGCGGGAGTTGCAGCACTCGATCCAGGAGCATTTCGGGTTTCGGGCAACCGTCATCAACGGCGATACCAGTACCAGCAGCCAGAGTGCGAATAGCCGGCAGCGGCTGATCGACCAATTCCAGGAGCTGCCGGGATTCGCAGTCATCATTCTGTCGACCATCGCTGTCGGGTTTGGGGTGAACGTGCAGGCAGCCAACCACGTCATTCACTTCACCCGTTGCTGGAACCCGGCCAAGGAAGATCAAGCAACTGACAGGGCTTATCGGATTGGGCAGGAGAAGGATGTCTATGTGTACTACCCGACGGTTCGTGATGCGCAGATGCCGACGTTCGAAGCGACACTCGATGAGTTGCTGAGTAAGCGGCGGGCGTTGGCGCGGGACATGTTGAGTGGGGCTTCGGATATTCAGGCTTCGGACTTTGAGGCGCTGCTGAAAACACGCTGAGCCCGACTTGCAGGAAAACGTTGCTTGGCGATATGTCAAATATAAGTACAGGTAAGTTCCTGCTCGGGTTTGCAAATAGGCAAAAACCAGCCAAGTGGCGCTTGTCTGGTACAACCTGTGAGCGGATTGCTTACCTGTGCACACGTGCAGTATTGGCGCCGAAAGCTCAGCGGCTTACTGTGCGCAGCATCCGAGTCTGCTGCCCACCTTAACCCGCTCTCCTGAGCAAGGCATGATGCAAGAACTCCTAACCGGAAGAACCCGACTGCTATGACCAATCTGAGCACGGAAGCGATTCACCTGCCGCAACCCACTGAACTATCCAGCAAGATCGTCAGTGTCTATGAACTGCTTATGGATTCTGCGCTGGATGTTCCCCAGTACCAGCGTCCCTACAAGTGGACCGGGAAGAATATCAACCAACTGTTCTCCGATATCGCCATCCACAAGGACAAGTCCGCCTACCGCTTGGGCACTATCGTTTTTCATCAAGAGGGTGGGACAAGGAACATCGTCGACGGCCAGCAGCGGACTGTCAGCCTGCTGCTGGCGGCCCGTGCGTTGATTCAGCGTAACAAAGAAAAAAAGCTCGAACGCAAAGATCTGCAAGAGCGCCTGCTTAAACTTGAGCAAGCGATGGTGAACCCAAGCTTTAGCAGCGAGATCTCGCAGAAGAACATCCACAGCAATTACCTTGAGGTGGCCCGCATCGTTTCCCGTGCGGACTTCACCGAGGTGCATATCGACTTCTTCCTGAACAAGTGCCAGGTCGTGGCCGTGGCCTTGAACGATGTGTCGGAAGCCTTCCAATTCTTCGACTCGCAGAATGCGCGGGGCCGGGACCTGGAGCCCCATGATTTGCTCAAGGCTTATCATCTGCGTGAGTTCGGCCCGCATGACGAGCCATTGAAGGCGGCAACTGTAGCGCGTTGGGAGAACAGCGACTCCAAGGAGTTGGCCACACTGTTCTCCCAGTACCTGTACCGCATCCGCAACTGGTCGAAAGGGGTTTCGGCTCGTTACTTCAGCAAAGATGACAGCGACTTGTTCAAGGGCGTGAACATCGACACGGTGGCCAGCTATCCCTATGTGGAGCAACTGCGCATCGCCCACCATTTTGTCGATAACTACAACGGGCAGTACGAGCGCAAGATCGACTCGCGCGAGCTCGGTTTTCCCTTCCATCTGGACCAGCTCATCATCAATGGTCGGCGCTTTTTTGAGCTGATCAGCCACTACCAGAGTAAAGTGGCGCGGATCAGCGCCGAGTCCTGGAACGGGCATGAACTGGTGGGGGCTGAAGGGCTCGATGGCTATGCGAAAACTATCATGGATACCCTCAACACTTACCCGGCAAGAACCCGAACCGGCGATTGTTATGTACGGGCGATGTTCGATTGCCTGTTGATCTATTACATCGACAAGTTTGGTCACGCGGATATCTCCCGCGCCATCGAAAAGGTTTTCATCTGGGCCTATAGCCTGCGCCTGAAGATGCAGGTAGTGCAGCTGGCAAGCATGGATAACCACGTGCTGGAGAACAATTTGTTCAGGTTGATCAAGGACGCCACACGTCCTGCCGACTTTACCAACTGCAGCCTGGCGGTGATGAGCGGTACGAAGTCAACCAAGACCGGTGAGATCGAGGCTCTGTTCAAGGCGATGAAATATTATGAGTAATGAAATCAGCCAGCTTTCCATCAAGGCGCTGCTGAGCGGTAGCGTTGAGTATGTTATCCCGATGTATCAGCGTAATTACGCCTGGGAGGAGGGTGAGATAACTCAGCTGATTCAGGACGTGATCGACTACCTGCCAATGACCTCTGATAAAGCGCGCAATTACTACATTGGCACTCTGGTGGTGTATGAGCGCCCGGATAGCAAAACCCCGGTGTTTGAAACCATTGACGGCCAACAGCGGCTGACGACCCTGTCGTTGTTGACGTCGTATCTGAAAAACACCCGGTTGGTGGATCTCGCCTGGTATTCGACTTTGAGCATTCACTTTGACAGCCGCGAACATTCGCGCGCGACCTTTGAGGCCATCTTCGAGGGGAAGTTCAACGACGATCCTGCCGAGGTATTGGTCGAGAGGCAGATCAATACCGGAATCCTCAATGGCTATCGGCTGATCCAGAAAGTCTTGCCTCAGAAGCTGAAGGAGAAGGGAATTTCGCCTCAGCAATTCGCCGACTACTTGTTTGACTTCGTACAAATCATGCGGGTTAAGGTACCGGCTGATACGGACCTGAACCATTACTTCGAGATTATGAACAACCGGGGTGAGCAGCTGGAAAAGCACGAAGTGCTCAAGGCGCGGATGATGGAGAAGTTGCAGGGCTGCGAGCAGAGTCAGAATTGCTTGCACGCAGTGTGGGAAGCCTGTGCCAACATGGAGCGCTATGTGCAAATGGGCTTCACGCCTGGCCAGCGTGGCAGCATTTTTGGCGAAAAGAACTGGGGACGGTTTGAACTCGCTGACTTCGATTCGCTTCGGGCTGCGTTGCACAGTACGCAAGAGGTGGCTGCCCAGCAGGACACTCGCTTGACCCTTGATCAGATCATTGCCAAGGCACCGGTCGCTGCGAAGCAGGATGAGCCAAGCGAGGACTTGCCAGAGCGTTTCAACACGATTATCAACTTCCCGAACTTCCTGTTGCATGTGCTGCGCGTCGATATCCAAGTGGACATCCCTCTGGATGACAAACGCCTGCTCGACACCTTTGAAGAGTACGTATTAAAACAACCTGACCCAGTGGCCGCGGTGAAGCGTTTTACCTTCAGCCTGTTGCGCTGCAAGTATCTGTTTGACCAGTATGTAATCAAGCGCGAGTTCATCAAGGGCGCTGATGGCTGGAGCCTCAAACGCTTCAAGTGGAATGAGGGCGGTGAGCGCAGCCGCGCTGGTCGAGGAAGTTATGTGAATACCTTCGGCGAAGAGGACGGTAATGAAGGCATCAACCGTCGCATTCTGATGCTGCTGTCGGCATTTCATGTTTCTACGCCAACGCTGGTCTACAAACACTGGCTGAATGCGGCGCTGCATCACCTGTTTCATGCTGATCAGATTGACGCTCAAGCTTATCTTCAGCACATGGAGTCGGTCGCCAAGGCGTTTGTCTTTGACCGCTTTCTCGCTCCAGAGGCTGGCCTGGAGTACTACGCGATCATCTATCAGAACAAGGGTGGATGTCAGACACGCCGCGAAAGCATTACGGCGGAGAAATTTGAGTCCAGATTGACGTTTGGCAACATCGAAAACAACCTGGTGTTCAACTTTCTGGACTACCTGCTTTGGCTTGAGCACGGCGCAAGCGAGCCGGTTAAATCCTATGAATTCACCTTCCGTAGTTCGGTAGAGCATTACTACCCGCAGCATCCATTAGACGGACAAGTTCAGCTCGACGCTGACACGCTTAATTCATTCGGTAATCTATGCCTGATCAGCCACAGCAAGAACTCTCGTTTGAGCAATTTCATGCCTATGGCGAAGAAAGAGTTTTATCAGGACAACAGCATCGATAGTGTCAAGCAGTATCTGATGATGGAAACAACATCTTGGGATGTCGACGCTATACGTACGCATTGCGAACAAATGAAAACCGTGTTGCTCCAGAGCCTCGCCAGTAAACACGAAACCGAGTAACGATGCAGGTGCATCTGGTAACTCAACAACCTCGCTTTGAACACCGCATCCGGAATGGCGCTCAGGCCCAGGATGCGGTTCTCAGCGAAAACTGTCGACTCGACCGATCACGACACTCCTTGTCGCGAAGCCCCTCATGCTTCTCTCATCAACAGGCAAAGCGATGGTTTTCATCGACCCGAGCCACTGAGATCTGTAACCCCGAGAGGCTGCACCATGAAAAAACTGTTCGCAATTGTTGGCGTCATCGTCGTCGCCAAAAAAGGCTACGAGTTCTTCCGTGAATACATGGAGATGAAACAGGAGCTGGAAAAACGAGCGGCTGAATCGGCCTGATAACTGCGGCACTGTCGACCGCGTTTTTTCCACCACCAGCAGGTTCTTCTCTAATGCCCTGGCCACCACATCCCTTCACATTCACCTGCCCCCAATGCCATTGGCATAAAACAACTGTGCCACCCAGCGATGCGCTGCGTGAGGGCAAAGACTGGTTTTCAGCTTGCCCTGCATGCGAGCATTTCGACCTGGATGTCCGGCCTGCGACCGGGCTGGAAATCTTCAAGGCCAAGCTGACGCGACCGTTCAGCTAGAGATTCATTCGGTGCGAGATTTGCGATGTGTAACGATAAAACTGAAAGTCCCTCGGATACCCCATCTCCCTCAGTAGTTGAGGCTGATAGTGAGGTCGAGTACAGCGAGGAGTTCGCCGCCATGAACCTGGAACAGGAGGAGAATGGCTGTTTCCAGGAAATCGATGTCGATGACATGCTCGCAATGCTCGACCGCATGATCCTTGAGGCCCAGGGCTTGGGCACTGTGCATTAACTTTCCGGGCAGAGCGTCAACAACTGATCCAGCTTGCATGGCGATACCTGACCGTCCATGCCCCAATGATCGCAAGAGTAGGTGCCGCCGCGCACCGCTTTGCCTTCTTCGTCATAGACGGCAATGACCGCGTTCCAAAGTGATGCCTTTGGTGCTTCGCTCAGAGGATCCAGGCACAGCAGATGAGTGGGTTGGTAGACACCGCCATCCTCATAGCCCTGATGCCCCACGACCATCAACCAGTGGCCTTCCAGCTTCGACCAGCTCACGCAGACCAGGACGACAGCGTCGCTTTTGATGGCGTCCTGTACAGCGTCGACGATCTCTTTCTTATTGCCATTGATCAGCTCAGACAAAATTCCCTCACCCCGAAAATGCCCCGCCAGGCCAATCAGGTCCTTGGTGGTTGTGCCCCGGGAAACCAGTGCGCCATGCTCTCGTAGTGCATTACGGAATCGGCCTTCGCGACTGCGTCCATCCCAGTCACCCATGTAGGCGATATGTTCCCGCTCAAGCGCACCCAGGGTGATCAGGCCCATCATGAGGGCGTAGGGGCCGCAAGCGGCGTCGGCATCACCTTGACGCATGTGTATCAGGCCCGGTTTGTCGAGGGCGCAGGTAACAGGGCCTTCGGGGGAAACCATTAGCCAGGGACTGACAAACATCTTGTTCATTGCAAATTTCCTTGTTGCACGATTTTTGAAAGGAAAGCGGTGCTTCACTTGTTAGATGGATGCGGCAATCAGTGGTACAGACTGAGGACGTCAGACCCGCACCACCGGGTAGTCTCCTCGTTTGAAGAGGGCGTGATCAGAGCGGTGAATCACGGCGGTGATAGTGACAGTACCGGGCTCATCGCCGGGCACTTGTTGGGGGCACAGTATGGTGCTGCAGCGATTCCTGCTCGATGGTTTGATCGACTGGAATTGCGTCAGGTTATTGTGCAAATTGCGGAGGATGTCGAGCGCATTCCGCGTGAGTATTGCGGGTATGACGGGGAGTTCGATCAGCAGATCGAGCTGGCATATCCCGGAAGTTGAGGGGCTGTGCCAATAAAATCCCACTAAGCCATCATCGGGCATCTGCGCTAAATGTAGTCGGCCCGGTTGTAGGTACTGTGTACCTCATCTTTATCGACGTGGGCTAGCGAAATCTCGATTAACTCGGGATACCGACCTTGTTCATTGAGGATGGCGCTCGCCATTTCTCGCATGTCGTAACTTACAACTCCGTTCGCAAATACCTGATATTCGATAGTGGATTAGCTCTGGCCGTTCAGGCGCCCGTTGCATCCTGCTCGGGGCACCTGAGCAGAGTCAGTTCAATCTTCTGAATTCTGCGTCGATGGCCTCAGCTTCAACGCGCCATGCTTGAAAGCGCTGCTGACGTACACGGCTTTCATCCAGATTGATTTGCAGTTCTTGTCGGCGTGTATTGAGCAGCAGGTAGTCGGGGAAGAACTCCTCCTTGAAGCGCTCGGAGTTCACAAGAGCGAGAAAGTCCTGACGCTGCTGTTCGAAGTTGTCGACCATTGTTGCAATGGTCTTCTTGAATGCTTCTTCGCGCTTGTATTGCTCCCAGCTGTCCCAAGCCTCAAGGGCCACACCGACCAAGGCCAGTGCCCCGTTGGCGCCTTTGGCAAACTTCACGGCGCCCCATGGTTTGAACTTCAGGTACTTGCCGATATCCATACCCACCGTCTTGGCAATCGTAGTGAGGCCATCACGTGCGGCCAGTACCGTGGTGTTGTTGATCAGGTTGCCTTTGAGCACGTGGTTGATGCCTTGTTTGCCCAAGGCTTTGACGGTGGTGTTGAAGTGGTTGACCTCGCTATCGAAGCCAACCTGCATCTTTTCGACCTCAAGCGTGATCGACTGGGTCTGGCGGCTGAATTCATTCTGCAGGCGGGTAGACAAGATAATGCCTTCGGCACCGACCTCTCGCTCGAAGAAGTCAGCGAAGGTTTCCAGGCTGCAACCTTTGGCTTGCAGGATCAGGTCGGAGAAGTAGCGAGTGGCAAACTCGCGCAAGCTGATGCGTGCGTGTTCGATTTGCTGCCCGGTAATTGTCAACTGTTTGCCCAGGCGAGCATTGAGCTCGTCGAGCTTATCGACCTCCAGGGAAACCTTCTGATCGTTCTCGATGGCAACGGGTAGTTGGTTGCTGAGCACGTCACGGATAACGCTGGCGCGCATTTCGTTGACCAGCGCGACGCTTCCACCGTTCTGCTGCATCTTTCCTGTGGTGGCCGTCTGCAACATGGTGATATGCGACAGAGCCTTGAACTGCTCTAGATTGTCCAGCCAGTGCTCCACACCCATGTCGAAGGGGTTGGCAGCCACAGCGACAATGGACAGTTCGGCCGCTTCCTGGTCGCTCAGGCCGATCTGTTCGCGAAGCCGGCCTGTCACGTTGTCGCGCTTAACCTGCAGGTTGGCCTGGTAGTCCTGCTCGTCATCCACGTCGGCCACTTCATCGAAGCGACTGAGGACGAAAACTGTGCGCGGTAGCAGATCCAGTGTGCGGAACAACCAGGTCAGGTCATCCTTGTGGCTTTCTTTGACGGGGTTGGTCGAGTTCATCACGTAGAGCACCAGGTGAGATTCGCTCACATACTTTTTTGTGATGTCCTTGTACTTCTCGATGGTGTGAGTTTCGGCATTTTCCTGTTGCTTGAAGCCGAACAGCCCTGGGGTGTCGATCAGCACAAAGTCTTCGTCGACTTCGTAAACTTTCACCTCATTGGAAGACTCCTGGTGACTGATCTTCATGCTGGATCTGTCCAGCTTCTCCATCCAGGCCGCCGCAATCGAAGTCTTGCCTTCAGAGAACCCGCCAATCAGCGCGACCTTGAGTTTTTCACCAGACACGCTGTTGATGACATTCTGCAGTTTGCTGCTCAAAGTAGGGTCAATCGGTACTCCGGCCTGCGCGCCCTGGCCAAGAAAATCTTTCAGCCTGTCGAGCAGCGTCAGCGCGCTTGTCTGTTGGGCTTTGAACGTCTTGAGAGTATTTTCCATTACAGATTTCCTGCGATTTCGATTTGGCGGGAGAGGGTTTTTAGGCGGTTGGTCGAGCGAGCCAGCGTATGCACCTGATTAGCGGCTTGTTTACCAGGCGCTTCCAATGCGAGGTCGAGCTGGTCGATAGTCCCCTGCATTTCCCTCAGGGCATTTTCCAGGCTAACACGCAGCGTGTCGCGCAATTGCTCGGTGGCGCTGCGCAGGTTTTTATCAAGGGCTTGGCGTTGCTGGGATTTTTTGTAGTCCGTGCTGAGCGCGCTCCATAATGCTTTGCCGATCGAGACCAGTGCGGTAAGTACTGAGGCCCCAACAAGCCACAGGCTGGCCCCGCCTGTGAACGGTGCCGCGGCAATACCGACAAGGCTGGCCAGCAGTCCCGCAACCTTGATGCCGTTGTCGATCTTTATGTTGAGGTTGAAATGCTCGTTAAATCGCATGCTGCCGAGCTTTGCGTAGCTGGCGGTCAGCTCTTGGGCATGTTTTTCGAAGCGCGCAAGAATATCCTCGGCCGCGTTCTGGAATTTGCCGACCTCTGCGATCACTTCCTTGGGCAGTTGCCTGCCCAGCTGTCGCTGTTGGGTATCGAGGTGGTCACTCAGGGCATTCTTGAAGGCATCGTTGCTGATATCGTCTTCAATGCGTGCGTAGACACTGTTACGCACGTTGCTGGCGAAGTCGTCAATCAAGGTTTCGCCGCAAGCCTCCAGACGTTTTTTCAGCGCCTGGAAGCTGCTGTTCAACTGACTTTTGGCGCTTTGCTCTTCCTGGGAGAGCTTGTTCGACAGGCCGATCAGGGTTTGCTGAACACTTGAGAGTGTTTCGGTGGTCTGGTTGAGCGCCTCATTGGCCTTGTTAAAGTTGGCCCGAATGATCTTGGCCTTGCCATTATGGATCAACCGACTGTTTAGCAGCTGCAGGAAGGCGCGCAGGCGGGACTTTTCCAGTAACTCGTCGGCACCAAAGTCCGCGAGCACCTTGCTGCGGCGTTTGGCATCCTGCGACCCCGGCGCGAGGTGGTCGGTCGAGGCAAGGAATGCAGGCAGCGCGCTTAGCGGGAACACCTCCTGATAGTGCTTGCCAAGCTGCTCGACCATCTTCTCGTCAAGCCCAGCAAGGCTGGTATTTTCGTCGTTGGAGATCAGTGGGCGGTCAGTCAGCGAGTGCTTGGGGCTGGTGATCTTCTTGTTGAAGATGGTCCATACCTCTGTTTGAGCTCCCAGGTGCTGTTTGATTTTTTCCAGTGTGCCTTGGTGCTGCCCGTCGCCCGTTTGTGGCGGTGCGGGCTGGTTGGTGACATAGAACACCGCATGAGCTGTCTGGACGGCACGTTCTATCTGATCGAGTACCAGGCCTTCCTTGCCTTCGATACCGGGTACATCCAACAGAGCGAAGGGCTGGCCGTCCAGCTCGAGTTCATAGCGCTGTGTCTCTCGGGTAAAGTCGGCCCTGCCGTCACCGATGATTTCACCATCGGCATGAACCTGCAGTTCCGCCAGCAAGTGTGCCAGCTGGGTTTCATTTTCCAGGCGCTGCTGGACAAGAGTTCGCTGATGGTGTGCTGCCTCTGCCTGCTGGGCGGCAAGCGCCGCACAGGCATCGTCGCGCGACGTTGCGATCACGCCCAGCTGCCGCTCCAGAACAAGGCGCTCCTGCCCGGCGTTCTGCTGTTCGGCGTCCAGGGTCGCGGCAGCGCTGTCGCGTGCCGCAGTGGTCTCTGTCAGTGACGCGGTGGCCTTATTCAACTCGACCTCTTCCGGCATTTTTCTGAACAGGTTCAACAGAGTCTGCCAGAGTGAGGCGGTGCTTTTACGCGTGGCGAGAAGGGTGTGCAGGCGGGTGACGGCTGCAAGGGCGTGCTTGTGCGATTGCTCGCGTTTTTCAAGTGCGCTGCCAAGCCGTTGCGTCAACTCACTGAATTGGGCGTTGGCTTGGTCGAGGGCGCTCTGGGCTTCCCTGAAAGGCTGTTCGAATTGCTGCAATGTGACACTCAGCTGCTGCGTCAATTCGCCAAGCCGAGCTTCAGCTTGCTCGATGTTCTGTTGCAACCGCTGCAGGGTTTCTTCAGTCAACCCATACTGCTCGCGCAGCTTGCGGAACGCCTGCTGACTGGCTCGCTTTCCAGGCTCCTGGAGCAGGATGCGCAAGGTCTCGATGAGGGTCGATTTGCCTGCGCCGGTTTCGCCGTAGAAGGCAATGGTAAACGTGTTCCACTCGGCGTTTTTCTCCAGTTCGGCGAGCCGCTCGAACAGTGCTGTCCGATGCTCGGTAAGCCGCCGGAGTGCCTCTTCTCGGGCCTGGTTCAAGGCTTCGTCGTCCGAGGGATGTCTCAGTTCACCTATGATGAGTGCCAGCTCGTCGTTGATTTGCTGGTAAACCTCACGTGGGCTGTTCAGTTCGAGTGTCATGTCGCGCTCTTCGGCGGGTTGTTCGGGCGCCAGAGTTGGCATGAGTGTGTCAACAGGTGTTTGAGCAGGCTCAGGCGAGCTGGGCGTGCACGCTTTGAAGCGAGTTGCGGCCAGCACTTCGGGTAGCCGCTCCCAGTAATCGGTGTGGCCAAAGTCGTTCATCTCGATGCTTTCGAAGTGCTCGACCTCGTTACGTCCCAAGCAGGTTTCACCCCAGTTCAGCAGCAGGGTTTTGTCTGCCTTTGAATAGGCATTGATCAGTCGCCCTTGGAGCAGGCCGCGCAGCTGGCGCGCTTCGATGGACGTTACCTCGACTGCGGCAGCCATCAGCAGCACATCGTTGATGGCCAACTGCTGCCTGTTCGTGAAGTTTCTCAGGCTACTGACGACCACCCTGCTGCCGAGCGAGTGGCCGATAAGGTTGATGGTGTCGATCTGTGGGTGGTTGCAGCGCAGGTACTCTTTCAACTGCTCTAGTAAAACCACTCCCATTCTTTCCGCCCGTGAGCGGGCATCGGTGAAATTCTTCAGCCGGTCCTTGGCGAAAGAGCCCGCAAGGCCCCAGTAACTGACGGGCCCAGCAGTGCTTCCTACCCCAGAGGACAGGCCTGCTGCGCCTAGCGCCCAGAGCGACGATTTGTCGAAGTGGAGATAGTGATTTGAAGGCCAGAACGCGAAGATGTTGGTGTAGTTGCTGAATTGATCGGGAATTTTTTCGAGTAAGAGCTTTTTTTCCTGGTCACTATGCCCAGCGCTGTACCCGTGGATAAATATGTTGGCTTCTGTCGTGTTGGGGCTGGCAGATGGTGAAGTCTGGAAATGAAATGGTTGGGGCATGTGAGTTCTCCCTATCCACGGTCATGCCGCTTTTCGAGCAGCGTCTGTGAATAGGGGTAGTGCGAGGACGCTAGAAGCAGGTGCAACAGGAGCAGTTGCCTGAGGAGAGAGTCCTTGGCTTCGGGCATAGCTTCTTCCTTGTCGTATTGAGCCGTAGTGACGTTTGCTGACAGCACTTATATGGCAAATTTACCGTGATTCGGTAGCAATTTGCCATGCTTGCGACTGGCAACTGTCATTACCCAAATGAGTGGCATTGGATCTGAAGCTCGCTTGGCGAGTCGCGTGGCGCATTTTGGGGCTTGTGGGCGGCGCTGAGGGTTGTAACCGAAGTGTTCTTATTGTGTGCTCTTCATACGGATGAAGCTGGCAGTCACGGTTGGGGTAGCGATGAAGCTGCGCTATTCAGATGCTTGAGTAGGCGGGATGCCTTCTGGGGTACCAAGCCAGCTGGAACTTCCAAGACCTCCCTTGCCCACATAGGTATTGTAAACAGTTGATTTTAAAGGATTTCATGCGCAAAAAAGACGTGCGTGGACGACTTTAGATGATGAAATAGTGGGGCCGGGTAAGTTGAACTGGATTGTTAACTTATTGATTGTAATAGGTAATTTTCCGTTAGAGATTTGTTTGGAATACCTTTTGGAACACCAAAAATTTCCGCATGGTTGTCGGGGTTCAGATAAGCCTCTCGCTTATAACTTCATGCTTGAATGCGATGACATTGAGTGAATCTCTTGATTCCCTTCATCCTTTTTTCTCACTATCGGCGTGCGTCCGTCTCGTCGCCATCAAAAGGTGGTTGATTGGTCTGCATGGACGCTTCCCACAGGCATGACTCTCGCATCTCCTAGTTGCCCTCGGCGCAAGGTGATGGGTAAAGGCGCGGTAACGGGGGCGAAGGCGCTGACTGCTCCCAGTCACTGGGCAGTAAGGGGCTTACTTCAGGCGGCTGGCTCAGCGATATCTCTGCCAATTATCTTTACTAACCTGTAGCGCTTCCACCATCACAGCGTTAAGGCCCCGTAGTTTCGACATGCTGGCCTCCTATTCAATGATATCCAGTACACTTGCCCCATCTCTAGCCTGCCAGCGGAGCAGGCTACCCGAACAGCTGCTCAAGATTTTTTCGAGTAAAAATGACCCTGATTAAATTAAAAGACCTTGAAGCGCACCTATGGCATGCCGCACACATCATCACCGGCCCCATCGACGCCTCCGACTACAAAACCTACATATTCCCGATCCTATTCTTCAAACGGATCTGCGATGTATATGACGAAGAGTTTGAAGAGGTGCTGGCCAAGGTCGGGAGCGCGGAGCTGGCGCGCGAGAAAATCTTCCATCGCATCCAGGTTCCTGTTGGCAGCCACTGGGATGATGTGTTCGCCAAGTCCCACGATATCGGCAAGGCACTTAAGGATGCTTTTCTAGGCATAGAGCAAGCCAACACCCAGTTGCATGGCATCTTCGGCGATGCCAGTTGGACCAATAAAGAACGCTTGCCGGATGAGCTGCTAGCCACGCTGCTCAACCACTTCAACAAAGTCGATCTCGGGGTTGCCAGCGTTCGTAACGACGATATGGGGCGCGCCTACGAATACCTGATCAAGCGCTTTGCCGACAAAGCCAACAAGAAAGCCGGTGAGTTCTACACCCCGCGCACCATTGTGCGGCTGATGGTCAACATTCTTGACCCCAAAGCGGGTGAAAGCGTTTATGACCCGGCTTGCGGTACGGGCGGCATGTTGCTGGAGACCATTCACCACGTTCGAGAAAACGCGGGTGATCCCCGGCTGCTGAAGCTCAAAGGTCAGGAAAAGAACTTGACCACTGAAGCCATTGCCCGCATGAACCTGTTTCTCCATGGCCAGGAAGACTTTGAGATTGTTCGCGGCGATACCCTGCGTGAGCCCAAGTTTCTGATCTATGACCGGCTCGAAACCTTTGATTGCGTGATCGCCAATCCACCGTTCAGCCTCAGCGAGTGGGGATATGAACAGTGGGCGGCGGACGCCTACAGCCGCAACACATACGGCGTGGCCCCGAAAACCAACGGTGACTTCGCTTGGGTGCAGCACATGTTCGCCTCCCTCAATGCCGATGGGCGAATGACGGTTGTGCTGCCTCATGGCGTGCTGTTTCGCGGTGCTGCCGAGGGCAGAATCCGCACCAGCCTGCTCAAAGAGAACCGCATCGAAGCCATTATCGGCGTGGCCCCCAACCTGTTTTACGGCACCACTATCCCTGCTTGCATCCTGCTGCTGCGCAAGCAGCGCCCTGATGAGCATCGTGACCATGTATTGATCATCAATGCCGAGGAGATTTTCACCAAAGGGCGCGCGCAGAACACCCTGAGCAATGCCCAGGCGGATCAGATTTACCAGATCTACCTAGAGCAGTATCAGCAAGGCCCCTCTGCCATGCCATTGGAAGGCGTAGCGCGCTGGGCGCCACTGAGCGAGATCGCAGAAAACGACTTCAACCTGAACATTGCCAGCTATGTGCAAAAGCCGCTGGAAGAAGAAACCATCACCGTCGAAGAGGCGCTGAAAGACTTCCAGCAGAAACTGGCCGCATTGGAGCAGGCCGAGCAGGAGCTAGAAGAGTTGCTGATCAAGGAAGGGTTTGAGCTATGAGCACGGATAGCGCCGACAGCAATACCTCGCAGTTCATCATCTATCAGAGCGAAGACGGGCAAACCCGGCTGGATGTGCGCTTTGTCGACGAGTCAGTATGGCTGACCCAGGCCTTGATGGCGGAGCTGTTCAGCACCACGCCAGAGAACGTGCTGATGCACCTGAAGAACATCTTCAGCGAGGCCGAGCTTGATCAAAATGCAACCACTAAGGATTTCTTAGTAGTTCGTCAAGAAGGCACACGCCAGGTAAAACGCAGCCTCAAACACTACAACCTGGACGCCATCATCTCCGTGGGGTATCGCGTACAGAGCCATACGGCAACCCGCTTCCGCCAATGGGCCACCCGGCAGCTGCGCGAATACATCGTCAAAGGCTTCGTGCTCGATGATGAACGCCTGAAAAACCCTGACCAGCCCTTCGACTACTTTGAAGAGCTGACGCGGCGCATTCAGGATATTCGCACCAGCGAAAAACGCTTCTACCAAAAGATCACCGACATCTACGCCACCAGCGTGGACTACGACCCAACCCAGGATGCCAGTATCGGCTTCTTCAAAACCGTGCAAAACAAAGTGCACTGGGCAATTACCGGGCAAACCGCTGCCGAGCTTATTCACCGCCGCGCCGACAGCAGCAAACCCCATATGGGTCTGACCAACTGGCGCGGTGCCAAGGTGCGCAAGCAGGATATCGCCAACGCCAAGAACTACCTCACGGCAGATGAACTCAGCGCCTTGAATAACCTGGTCGAGCAATACCTGGTGTTTGCCGAGGGCCAGGCCATGCGCCGCATCCCCATGTCCATGGCTGACTGGGTGAAAAAGCTCGATGGCTTCCTGACCTTGAACGACCGCGACATTCTCGACAATGCCGGCAAGATCTCCCACGACATGGCCAAGCAACACGCCGAGTCGCAGTACGAGCAGTTTCACCAGCGGCGCCAAAATGCAGATGCCGCCGACGCAAACAAACGCCTCGCCGACCTAAGCCAGCTTGCTCATCAGCTATCAGACAAGACCCGTAAGAATGATTGATTACCAGAAAAATCGGGCCTCCCAGCTCGGCAAAAAGAAACTCGAAGACCTCCTTTGGGGAGCGGCCGAGTTTCTGCGCGGACAGATCGACGCCTCCGACTACAAGCAGTACATCTTCCCGCTACTGTTCTATAAACGCCTGTCCGACGTTTACCTTGAAGAGTATGTCGAGGCCATGGAAATCAACGAGGGCGATGCTGACTATGCCGTCATGCCCATGTTTCACCGCTTCCATATTCCCCAGGAGGCGCGCTGGGAAAAGGTGCGCCACACCAGCAAGAACATCGGCGAAGCCATCCAGAATGCCCTGCGCTTGATCGAGACCCACAACGAACGCCTGCATGGCGTATTCGGCGATGCACAGTGGACTAACAAGGAGCGTTTGCCCGATCACTTGCTGGCAGACCTGATTCAACACTTCAGCAAAATCCCCCTAGGCCTCAAATCAGTGGCCCAGGACGACTTGGGCGAAGCTTATGAATATCTGATCAAGAAGTTCGCCGACGACTCCGGCCACACTGCCGCTGAGTTCTACACCAACCGCACCGTGGTGCACTTGATGACCCGTATCATGGGGCTCAAACCCGGTGAAACCGCCTATGACCCCACCTGCGGCACTGGCGGCATGCTGCTTAATGCAGTGATGGACCTACGGGACGAAGGTAAGGAATGGCGTAGTGTCAAACTCTATGGTCAGGAAGTGAACTTGCTCACCTCCGCCATCGCCCGTATGAACATGTTCCTGCACGAGATCGAAGAGTTCGAAGTGCTACGCGGCGACACCCTGGCCGAGCCCAAATTTATCGAGGACGATCAGCTCAAGCAGTTCGACGTGATCTTCGCCAACCCGCCGTACTCCATCAAAAAATGGAACCGCGACAAGTTTGCTGCCGACCCCTATGGCCGCAATCTCTACGGCGTACCGCCCCAAGGCTGCGCCGACTATGCCTTTTACACCCATATCATCAAAAGCCTGAAGCCCGGCACAGGCCGCGCCGCCATGCTCTGGCCCCACGGCGTGCTATTCCGCGACTCTGAGCAGGCCATCCGCAAACAGGTCATCGAGTCAGACATTATCGAAGCAGTGATCGGTCTCGGCCCCAACCTATTCTACAACTCGCCAATGGAATCCTGCGTGGTGGTGCTCAACTGCAACAAACCCGCTGAGAGCAAAGGCAAAGTCCTGTTTATAAATGGTATCGAGCATGTCACCCGCGAGCGCGCCCATAGCCGGCTCTCGGATGACGACCTGGCTGTGCTCACCGAAGCCTATTTTGCCCCGGGCAAGCAGCTGGCCATTGCCCAGCTAGTGGATATCGAGACGATTCGCGAGAACCAGCACAATCTATCGATACCGCTATATGTGCAGGCCCGCAGCGATGTAGAGGTGCACGATATTGAACATGCCATTGAAGCCTGGAAAATCAGCCGGGTTCAGTTAAAGAAGCAGACCAGTAAATTATTTAAAAGCCTCGCAGTAATGGGGTACGAGGTGAGCAACACATGACAGCGCAGCAGTTACCCGAAGGTTGGCAAATGGTGACGTTTGGCGATATAGCCAAACATATTTCCTCGCGCGTCGAACCCAGCGAAACCGAGCTTGATATTTATGTTGGCTTAGAACATCTGGATCCAGATAGCTTAAAGATCAAGCGGCATGGCGTGCCCAGTGATGTGGCTGGGCAAAAGCTTCTGGTTAAAAAAGGCCAAATTATCTTTGGTAAGCGTCGTGCTTATCAACGCAAGGTTGCCGTAGCGGATTGGGACTGTATTTGTTCTGCTCATGCGATGGTCCTGGAAGCAAATCCGGAGAAAGTGATTCCAGAGTTTCTGCCGTTTTTTATGCAGTCTGATGTGTTTATGAGTCGTGCTGTTTCCATTTCGGAAGGCTCCCTTTCTCCAACAATAAAATGGAAGGCGCTTGAGAGGCAGGTGTTCAAAGTTCCTACGAAAGCAAAGCAGCTGGCTCTTGTAAGTTTATTTGCATCTTTGCAGTTAAATATCTTTCATGCGCAGGACGCGTTAATCGCCCTTGATGAGTTGAGAAAGCGATTAATTAATTCGTTTTTGCAAGGGAGTGGAGAGGCTAATCCTATTAACGGTGCGCCAAATGGAAGGCTGCCTAGTAATTGGAAGATTGTTTCGCTCGAAGATATTTTTATAAATAAAGACAATATGAGAGTCCCGATTAAATCTTCTGATAGGAAGAAGATTTCTGGAAAAATTCCATACTACGGTGCATCGGGAATAATTGATTACGTTGATAGGCATATATTTGACGAGCCTATAATGCTGCTTTCTGAAGATGGGGCTAATTTAGTCGAGAGAAAAACACCTATTGCTTTCAAGGTGGAAGGGAAGTCCTTTGTAAATAATCATGCTCATGTGTACAAACCTAAAGACGTTATCGATATCGACTATATTGTGGCGTTAATTGAGTGTATGGAAATATCCCAGCATCTTACTGGTACTGCCCAGCCGAAATTAAATAAAAACAAGGCGGATAACATGCTTTTCCCTTATCCTCCACGTAACGAAAAGGTTAATTTTGTCTCGCTTATTAACTCGTTGACTCAAGAGAGGGTGATTCTTGAAAGTAAGCTGGCGGAGCTTTTCAGGCTTCGGAACTTAGTTGGAAACGGTACCGATATTGGAGAACAATAGTGTTTAGCGAGCAAACCGTCACCGAAAATGGAATTATCGACCGTTTAAGAAATTTAAGCGGGGTAAAGTGGACTTACTGCCACGGCGAAAGCCTGCCCAAGAAGGCGCAGGATATCTTTGTCGATGAGTGGCTAAAAGACGCGTTATGTTTGTTAAACCCAGCTATCGAAAAACAGCCGGATTATGCCGATGAGGTGATCCACAAGCTGCGCGGTGTGCTGTTGGAGGCGTCGCACAGTGGCTTGGTCAGGGCCAACGAAAATTTCCAAGCGTGGCTGCTGGCCGAAAAAACCCTGGCCTTTGGCGAGAACGGTGAGCACGTCACCATCAATCTGATCGACTTCGACAACCTCGACAACAACCATTTTGTGGTGGCCCAGCAGGTGCACTATGTAGCGGCTGGCGAGGTGTTCTTCGATATTGTGCTGTATGTAAACGGCATCCCGCTGGTAGTAGGTGAAGTGAAAAGCGCCACTCGCCCCAGTGTCAGTTGGCAAGACGGCGCCGCAGACTTTATGGGCGGCAAGAAGCACTACTGGCGGAATGTGCAGGCTTTTTTCGTGCCCAACTTGCTCTGTTTTGCAAGCGAGGGTAAGACCTTTGCCTACGGCGCGATTAATGCCCGGGTCAAGGATTGGGGCCCCTGGCACCACACGGATCAGCGCGAAGATATTCCCGCCACGCTGGCCTCCGTGCTGTCGAGCGCCGAAGGGCTGCTGAACCCGCAAACCCTGCTGCAGCTTCTGGCCTCGTTCGCGCTGTTCTCTACCCATAAAACTGGTAAAGACACGCCGCCCAAACGCATCAAATTGCTGCCGCGTTACCCGCAGTTCGAGACGGCCAAGCAGATCGTCGAGCGGGTCAAACAGGGTTACCCGAAAAAAGGCCTGATTTGGCACTTCCAAGGTTCGGGCAAGTCGCTGCTGATGCTCTACGCGGCCAAAATGCTGCGTGCCGACAATGAGCTCAAAAACCCCACCGTGCTGATCGTGGTTGACCGCCGCGACCTGGACAGCCAGATCAGCGAAACCTTCGGCGGTGCCGATGTGAAAAACCTGATCAAGGTGCAGAGCTGTAAGAAGCTCGGTGAACACATCGAGCAGGATAGCCGCGGTATCCTAATCACCACCATTTTCAAGTTCAAAGATGTTGAGATTGATGAACTCAATCCGGCTGGCCTAAATAGTCGCGAGAACATCATCGTGCTGGTGGATGAAGCTCACCGCACCCAGGAAGGCGGCTTGGGCGAGAAGATGCGCTGGGCGCTGCCCAATGCTCACTTCTATGGCCTGACTGGCACGCCGATCTCTGGTATCGAGCGCAATACCTTCAAGTTGTTCGGTGCCGATGAAGACCCCGGCCGCTATATGAACCGCTATAGCTACAAACAGTCGATACGCGACGGTGCCACTAATCCGGTTAAGTTCGAGCCCCGTTTAGCCGAATTGCGGGTTGACCGTGAGGCGATCAATGAAGAGTTCGAACAACTGGTCAAAGACAACAACCTGGACGAGGACGAAAAGGCCGCCCTGTCCAAACGCGCCGGCAAGCTGGCCGTGATGCTCAAGGCGCCGAAGCGCATGGAGGCCATCAGCGCCGACATTGCCGAACACTTCACCAGCCATGTGCAGCCGAAAAAGATGAAGGCCATGGTGGTGGTCTACGACCGCGATGCCTGCGTGCAGATGTATTACCTACTTGGTAGCAAGCTGGGTTTCGACGCACTGGAGGTAGTCATGAACCTCGACCAGGCTCCGGTGAAGGATGAGAACGGTAAGCTCAACAAGGACTGGAACAAGTGGAAGGAAGAGCTCGATCTACCGATCAAGCAAGCCGACTTTGAGCGCTGGCAGAAATTCGATGGTGAAGAACAGGCGCAGAAAAACCTGCTGGAAACCTACAAAGACCCGAAACAACCCCTACAACTGCTGATCGTGACCGCCAAGCTGCTGACCGGTTTCGATGCGCCGATCTGCTACTGCATGTACCTGGATAAACCGCTACGCGACCACACCTTGCTGCAGGCCATGTGCCGCACCAACCGCCTGTATGAGGCGGACGGGGTGGTCAAGCGTATGGGCCTGATCATCGATTATCTGGGCGTATTCGAAAACCTGCGCACGGCGCTGGCTTATAACCCGGAAGAGATCGACGGGATTGTCGAAGGCATCGAGAAATTCAAGGAGTTGCTGCCGGAGCAGCTGAAACAGTGCCTGGCCTTCTTCCCGAGTGTAGACCGCACCCTTGAAGGTTTCGATGGCATCCTGGCCGCACAGGAGTGCTTGCCGGACAATAAAAAACGCGATGAGTTTGCCGCAGCCTTTGGCGTGCTGGCCAAACTCTGGTCGGCCATCAACCCCGACCCTTTCCTGACGCCCTACCGGCAGGATTACAAATGGCTGGCGCAAATCTATGAATCAGTACGCCCGGTTGGTCAAACGGGGGCGCTGGTCTGGGCCGCGTTAGGGCCCGAGACCATTAAGATGATTCACGAGCACACCGATATCAGTCGCATACGCGATGACATCGATGAGCTGATCATGGATGAACACGCGATATTCACCCTGACCGAGAAAGAGCAGGAGAAACGTGCCCGCCGGCTGGAAATAGACTTGATGGGACGTCTGCGCGGCCATGGCGAGGCTGTATTCGTCGAGCTGGGCGAGCGCCTGGAGAAGCTGCGCCGAGAATATGAAGCGGGCGTAATCAAGGCCATTGATTGGCTCAAGGGCCTATTGGATGCCGCCAAAGATACGGTGCAGGCCGAGCGTGAAACCGGTGACCCGGTGGTAACGGAGGCAGACAACAAGCAGGCGCTGACCAAACTCTTCCTGGAAACCCGCCCGGAAACCACGCCGAAGCTGATTGGTGATGTGGTCGAGCAGATCGACAAAATTGTCAATGCTACTCGCTTTGAGGGCTGGCAAAACTCTAACAGTGGCCCACGCGAAATCCAGAAAGCATTGATGCTGACCCTAGCGCAGTTTGGCCTGAGCAAAGACAAAGACCTGTTTGAGAAGGCATACGCCTATATTGAAGAACATTATTAAGTCGATGATGACGTACGGCCATGCGATGAAGTTAGGTGACGTCGGCAAGCAGTTCCATGGCAACAGGGCGTCGTAATCTTCAACTGAGGACAAGGAATTGACGCTTCGCCCATCAAGTCCAGCTGTAGTCTGAGGGAATGGAACCGCGTTGTAGTTAATGGGACAGGGCGAGCCGCCAGCTCGAGGCTGGTTGCTGCGGTTGCTGCGGTTGCTGCGGTTGCTGAGTCAATGTCGAGCTTACGCTTCTAGCCGACCGCAGCCCCTTGATACCGGTGATATCACATATACCAGTCAGGCCAGTCTAAATACGAAACGGGCGGTTACCTAGCCGCTTCCAGATCAGCAGCGCGGTAAGTTGATAGCAATATCGGGTAGCCTCGGAGCGATCCCTCAGATAGTGAGTTAGAAACCAACGAACATGCTTGAGTTGCCAAGTCCAGGGGTTATCCCGTTGCCATCGTTCTTGAATGGCCGCTTGCATGGCTCGGGCTTGCCGTAGGTGTCGTTGCTGCGTGACCTTCGAGCCGGTCAGTATGCCACTCAGGAACAGCGCCATATCGAAGGGTTTGGTCACGCTCGGCCTCCAATGTAGGCCGACACCACATCGACTCGGTTATGCCCGAGTTCAAGGCTGATCTGTTGCCGCGCCTGTTGATCAATGGCGCGATCAATGCGATAACAGCGGCCACCATTGATCGGGGCCGCGTGGCCCGTGAGCTGCTCGTAACGCTCGCAGGCGTAGGCCGCTCGCAGTTCATGAAAACCCTTCAGCTCTTGTGCATGCAGCGTTTCGCGGGCGGGGAGCACGGTCTGTTGCAGGAATGCGGCGTAGCTTTCGACGCGGGACAGCAAGTTGCGGCTGCCGGTCGGCGACGCATCACGGGCCAACTGCAGTGCCGCCTTCACCTCTTCATTGGCCACGACCCATCGCTGTGCTAAAGCCCCTGAGCGGCCGCCTTTGGTGCCGTCCTGGATGTTGATGCGACCTAAGTGTTCGGCTTCGCGTTGCAGTCGTGGCAGGTCAGCCAGGATCGCTTCGCGCAGGCGCATACCGGTTGTTCGGGCCAAAAGAACAATCGCGGCTACCCGCTCGTGTTGCTGTTCGCCAAGCGCCTCGAGTACTCGCCGCACCTGTTGGCGGTCTTGGCCATCCGGTGCGCGGGTGCGTACGCTCGAACGCTGTTGGCCTAACGCCTGGCTCGGACTGGCGATCCTCACGTCCTGATCACCGCGCAGCGCAGCGAGGGTGCGATTGACGCTGCTCAGGCGGTTCTGCGCGGTAGCGATGCAGAGTTCGCCTTGCTGGATCTGCTGGCGCAGGTACGCGGCGTAGTCCTGCAGTGTCTGTCGGTCGATCTGGCGCGCATCGTTATAACCCGGGCCGTCCTCTGACCGGCACCAACGCACAAACGCTTGCCAGCGATCGCTATGCGCTTTGACCGTGGCAAAGTGGCCGCCGGCAAACAGATCCTTGAGTGCTTGTGGGCCGGCATAGCTTAGCTGGCGGCCATAGCCAAAGTTGCGACCCTCACGCCGACCGACCAAGGCCATCGTTATCACCGTTTTCGTTTGTTTGCAGAAAGAGCAGCAGGGCTTTCCAGTGAGGGCTGAGCCTGTCCAGCTGCTGCCAGTGTGTCGGGCGGATCAGGAGGGTGTTCTCCTGGTGTTGCAGTAGCGCCCCTTCCTCGCGCAGTTGCTCGATCAGCAGGGCAATGTGGGCAGGCTCAGGAGGTGGTGTGGCGACAGCGGCGACAGTGGCGACAACCCGCGTCGTTTCTGGCCTGACGCGTGGCGACAGGCTGGCGACAGAGGCGGCGACACGACGCGATTCAGGTTGTAGTTGATGTTGCGCTTGGTAGCGGCGCACCGCGTCATTGAGGCGAAACATGGCGGACCTCGAAAGTTTTTCCGTCACGGCTGCTCAGCCAGCGATGAGTGATCAGCACGACCAATAGAGAGGCGGTATGGTCAGCGCTCTTGCGGGCAAAACGCGGGCCGTTGCGATTGACATCGCGAAGGGCGAAGTGAGTCCAGCCTTTCTGCACCAGCCAGCGCAGCAGTCGATCCGCCTCTTCGCATCGGCTATTCACCGGCTCCTGTTCGGTCAGGCGTTGGATCTCGGCCAGGTAGTAATCCATCAACGTGGAAGCGCGCTGGATGTGTGCTTCGTCCAACGAACTGGCCTCTTCAACCATGGCCAGCACACCTGCGATGCGCAGTACATTCGCCGCGGCCTTGCCTGCGACAGGCTGGACGCAGGCCAGCTCGCCGAACTCGCCAGACTGACATTCGATGGTGTCGTGAATATCAATCCAGGCACGACGGGCCCGGGGAGTCAGCTCCAGCGTGGTGGGATTGAGTGAGCCATCCTTGTGAAGCGACCAGGGCTGTTGCAGCAGGGCGGTGATCCGCTGTTGGTAGCGCTGGACTCTGGCATCCCGGCTCAAGTCGATCGCCTTGTAGAGCCGCTGGCCGGCCAGGCGCTCGGGCCAACTGATTAGGCAACGGCCGAGGATGCCTTGGCCATTGATCACCGGGTCTTTGAACAGCTGGTTGGCAAGGTAGGGTTGCAGCATCAGATGCAGACTGAGGCGGCGGTCATAGGCCCGCAGGCTTTCGCCTGTCATGGAGCGCGCCCGGTCGATCGGGCTGCCATCCCACAGTGTCGACAAGGTGGTGATCGCCTTGAGCAGATTCTCTTTGCTCATGGTGCTGCTGCCCAAGAACTGGCCACCTTCATCATTAAACAAGCCCATGCTGGGCAAGCCATGGCACAGACTTTTGACCAGGGCCTCAATGGTGGGTTCGGCAATGATCAGTCTCGGCGGTACCGGCTCGGATGGCTCACCGCCTTCCGCCTCCGCGTGTCTCCTTGAGGTTTTGGGTTTGTCCCTGATGCTGGTAGCGGCGCGATAGACTTTGAGCTTTTCCGCATAAAGGGTCCACTGCTGTCGTTCCCAGTCGCGCGCCGCCTTCAGTGCCAGATGATCCACCGCGCTTTTGCGATCACCCGAGGACGCCACCGTCAGTAGGTAGAGGGACAATGGATAGGTTCGGCCATCGAGTTCGACATTGGCATGACCCTGACTCACCAGGGCAGCGCTGGCCAGCACCGATTGCGCGGCCATGGCGCAGGGCACGCCGATCACCTCGGCCAGTCGTTCGACCGCAGGGCCCAGCAGATCCCCGAGTGCTTCGACCGGGTAGGGCAGTGGTGCCTGCTGGTATTCCAGCAACGGTTGTGGTGGCTCGAACGCTTCGCACAGTTGCATCGCCCTTCTCCTGAGATTATCGACTTCGTCCTCACTCATCCCGCCACGGTTGTTGAGTGTTATCAGGGATCAAGGCCCCTGCGACCTGTGAGGTTTGTCCACTTACGCGGGACTGACGGCTCCTTACGACCGGGAGCTTGGGCATCTCATGATCTGGCCTCCTGAACACCGATAGCGGTGGGCGGGTGGAGGCTGCACTGGCTGACGAGACCGGCGCCGCGAGATCCTGAGTCGGGTGAAGGCAGCGAGGTGATGACCGGGGCATGCCTGACTGTCAGTCAGGTGCAGTCCATTCCATGGACTGCGGCACCGTCATCGGCATCGCTGTTGCTGGTGACTTCGGTGTTTGTCACGCCGATTGTCACGAGGGGGAATACCGCAAAGCCTTGTACGAGTTGGGCTGCAGCAGCGGTAGGAGCGCCCGTCTCTTTAGGGGGCAAAGAGACGGGCAAAAACTTGGCGCAAGAAATGGCCAAGCGGATAAATTGCTGCAGAGCAGCCAGGAGGGGGCATGAGTTGCCGCAGTGGGCATTCTGGAAGAAGTGGCATCCATCACATCGCTGTGACCGTGCGAGCCGCCGGACGCTAATCGCACTTTGGGAGAACCACCACAATGTGGCGTAGCCTCAACGGCTCTGGCTACCTGGGTGCTGTCGAGGACAGCGCTGGTACAGTTCTGGTGTAGCGCTCGTTCTGCTCGCGGTCAACAGTATTTTGGGGGGCGGCTGTTGCGCCAATCGGTAGCGCTGGAAGACCTTGGAGGCCGGTGGCTTTCTATGGCCGGGTGGTCGTTCGTCGGTTTTTAGGTGAGCCTGCGTAATTGCATAACTTGACCACCGATTTGCCTCGTAACTGACCGGTCAATTGCATTCGTGCTGATCAACCGTTTGCATTCGACTTGACCAGCAAATGCCGTAGTGACGACCGCTGGAGAACGGCCAGAAGCGGCCAGTCGCGTTGACCGCTAAACCATGACGTGGCACTTTGATATCCTCTGCCAATCCCCTTATCCTTAAACCTTCATCTCAATAATTTTTGGCTGTTTCAGGTGAATTCGGTCACCTTTGCCAGAACAAGTTAAGGATCTGCATCGTATGGATTTTTATGGCGCCAGCTTTCATGGTTCTGCACGGCAAGCTTTGACGGCGCCGGAGGGCTATGAATCCGCACGCGCAGCAATGGATGCCATCATTGCCTTTCCCCAACATCAAGGACGATATGAGCAAGTTCCGATCAACTGGGTTGCAGCGGAAGAAGTATTGTCTGGTGAGCTAGCTACTCTCGACATTAGCGATGCCGAGTACTCGAATTTCTACAAAGCACTCGTAGCGATCGGCTATTCCGGCAACGCCTTGCGAGCTCAAATCGTTAAATATGGTTGCGCTCGCTGGAATGAACTTTCCGAGACTATTAGATCCTTGGTGGTTGGGTACATCCCTGACCGCGATACAGGTGCTTCTTATGTTCACTTTGGAGGCGTTATCCGTGACTTCCCAGAGCTTGCAAATGATGATGAGATTTTTAACAGCTTCATTCATTCAATCGAATTCCAACGTGCGAATCTTGAGACCTCTCTCTCTCAGATACGGGTTCTAAGCGGGGACGAAAAACGTGTTGCTCGAGTGCTTCGTGCAATCGGGGCTGCAGGGCATCGTTCGGTCCATCATCAATTTTCTCTGTTGTGTGCGGAATGGGCCGGAGAAAGCGCTTACGGAAAGCTGCAATACGCGTTGTGGTACGACCCCGCCAAGCGTGATCGTCATGAAACTATGGTTAATATGCATATCCCACCTCAGGTGGAAAAACTTGCTAGCTTGCTCGTTGAGTTTGGCTTAGGCGCAAAGGCAGGTAAAAATCATTACAACATATCCAATTTACCCAGTGCGGCAAAAACCTCTTGGCGGGATGAGCTTGCAACCGTTGTTGGCGAAAATAGTGAGTTGGCGGCAGCTGTACTGGAAACCTTTTTTGTTATGGGGCCGGCTGGACAAGACCATGAGTTGCTATCAGCGACCATCAAACTCGCAGAGCGATTGCCCAAGGACGGCTTGGCAGCCCACATCAGCCCTGAGACAACACTAGCCAATCGACGGGCTCGGGCGTGTATGAGCATGATGGAGGGATCGTCCGACGTCCTGGATCTGATGATCCATGCTTATCAAAGCAGTTTCGAAAACGGCGTAAACGCAAAGGCTCCAGTACCCAAAACCTGGCTAGGTGATGCTCGTGTAGAACAGCTTTTTGAGTGCAGTGTTAATGAGATGGCAAGAATCGTCGGAGACGAAATTTTCGACAATCTACATGCTGGTGAAGAATCACACTTAAGTGAGCTGTTCAAGGAATTGAAGTTCTGCCTTGAAAAACTGTCCAGTCAGCTCGCCTTCGCAGCTAATGAGCTGGATGCACACGAGAGATTTGATTTCAGCCTTTCGCAAAGAATTATCGGAAAGCCAGAGGAGGGTGGTGCGGGTATCGACCACCCACGTTTTTCTACTGATGTCTGTCTTATCTTCAAAGCTATGGACGATGGAGTTTGTTTGAGCCAACGAGCAACGCTGATCCAGGCCAAAAGACTACAAATGATCAATGGACGGCCGTTTGTGTATTCGATAAAGCGCGATCAGCTCGATGATATCGCAACACAAACGCTCGCCAGCTTCCTGCTACTCTTGGGGCCAGCGCACGGAAGTAGCCGTCTGCCGGTAATACCAGCCGGTCTTATGGTCGATCTGATGAAACAGAACAGTTCAATGTCACTGTCTCCGTCAAATGCTGCCGGTCTAGGCAGGAGTTTCGGCACTTGGTTGTTGGAAGATGTAATTGGGCTTTGGACGGGCGATAGGACTGGCAAACTCGTTGAGAAGGCGCTTGGCCGAGAGAATGGCCGGCCTCGGCTCATCTTCGAGCTTGTTGTGCAGCGTCAATCAAAGGGCTCTGACGGCTGGGCCGCTCTCTAGTACGGTAATCTGTTCGGCTTTCTATAGCCCACGATTGGCAGCTCTGGCTCCAGGCTGTGTAAGAACGTCCCGTACCAACCGGGTGGCTAAAAAACGAACAGAAAAACGCGTCGCTACGTAAATTCTAGATCTGTACACCAGTCGATCTTTTTCAGAATTTAATCAGGAGCGCGCAGTTCGATTTTTCGCGAGTATTTTTTTACAGCCTGGGTCGGTTGCAGTCCTTCAGTGCTTTGCTGACGAACTCGCGCTGAGTGGCATCCACTGACATCCATCAACTGCAAACGGCTGCTCAGCGCGAATGCAATTGACTAGTCGGTGGCAATGCAATTAGGTGGTCAAGTGAGATGCAATTACGCAGAGCCCATGCGAGTGGGAATGCGGAGCTTTCCCGCCCGCATGGACTTAGTCGAAAAGGCCCCAAGAGCAAGGCTTGCAACGGCGACAGTCGCCACTTCTGTCGCCATGCTGCAGGCCAAGTACGACGCGGGTTGTCGCCGGTGTCGCCGCTGTCGCCAAATCAACCATCACTCTATCTGGGGAGTTATTTTCGGTTACCGGCGGCGTCCGGTAAGCGCTCACCGTATCGGCACGACATTGCAGTTCCTGGTGTCATTGATGGCAGCTGCCGACAGACTTCCCGTTGCTGCTTTTTGGATGTGCTCACTCCACCAAGCCATCATCGGGCGCCGGCGTTCGATGTAGTCCGCTCGGTTGTAAGCGCTTCGGACTTCGTCCTTGTCGACATGCGCCAGCGCGACTTCGATCAGCTCCGGATCCCACCCATACTCGTTCAGGATGGTGCTGGCCATGGAGCGCATGCCGTGGCTGACCAAGCGGTCCTGGAA
This sequence comes from Pseudomonas sp. Root329, assembly GCF_001424925.1. Lineage (NCBI taxonomy): Bacteria > Pseudomonadati > Pseudomonadota > Gammaproteobacteria > Pseudomonadales > Pseudomonadaceae > Pseudomonas > Pseudomonas sp. Root329. The sequence goes on from NZ_LMCV01000007.1 coordinate 87,719, forward strand.
GCCCATGCGTTTCAACGCCATGTTGGCAGTCTGACTGTTGGCGTGGGTACGCGGGTTTCTATCTGCCGGGAACACGTATTCCCTGTGGCCGCTGTGGGGCTTGAGCGTCTCTAGTAAGGCGAGTGCCTGTTCGGTCAGCGGGATGGTGTGCGGACGACGCTTTTTCATGCGCTCCGGCGGGATGGTCCAGATGCGTTTGTCGAAGTCGATGTCTGCCCACCGGGTGGTAGCCGCTTCGGCAGGACGGGTCATGGTGTGCAGTTGCCATTCGATCAGGCAGCGGGTGATCCGCTTGATGCTGGCGTTCGCGATTTCGATCATGAGCTCGGAAAGCTCATCGGGTCGTAGCGCGGCCATGTTCTGTTTCTTGGGTTTCTTGAACACTGCGCGAATGCCGCTGAGAGGGTTCGCAAAGATCAGTCCTGAATTGACCCCGTACGTCATGATCTCGTTGAGCCGTTGGCTCAATCGCTTCACTGTCTCGAGGCTGCCTTTGGCCTCGATTGGGCGAAGCAGTTCGATGACCATCGGTGCGCTGATTTTTGAGAGCGGCGTTGTTTTCAGGTCTGGAAATACATGCAGCGTGAGCGAGCGCCAAATGTCTTCGGCGTACGCCGGCGTGACGGAGTCCTTCTTCAGCTCGAACCAGGCGGTGGCCACGTTCTCGAACGTATGTTCCGTCTCTGCTCGTTTGGCTTCGTCCTGTGCATTGCGTTGCACCTTGGGATCAATGCCTTGTGCAAGCAGCTCGCGCGCTTCCACCACTTTTTTCCTGGCGTTCGCTAGTGAGAGCTCTGGGTACGTGCCCAGCCCCATATTGATGCGATTTTTGGTTACCGGCTCGCGGTAGTTGAAGTTCCACAGCATCGAGCCGTTGCTCCTGACTCGGAGCTGGAGGCCGTCACCATCGCTGAGGACGTAATCCTTGTCTTTTGCCTTGACTGCCTTGAGCTGGCGGTCGGAAAGGCGAAGGGCTGGAGCAGGCATGAGAGCTACCTCTGACACCGTTTTGGTATTCCAAAAAATAGCACCGGATGGCTTGGAATACCATTTGGAATACCCAAACGGCTGGAACTCAAAAACCCTCTGCGGAGCCAAGTAGCGCTTAAACCCTTGATTTTTCTGGATTTCAGGCACAAAAAAAGACGTCCGTGGACGTCTTTAGATGATGAAATGGTGGAGCCGGGGGGATTTGAACCCCCGTCCGCCAGTACTCCGCTGTCGGTACTACATGCGTAGCCGTGTCTATTAAGTTAACCCTCAGCGACCCGACGGGCAGGGTGCTTTGGGCGAGTTGTGTAAGTTTTAGCCGCTTCGTCCACAACGTACTGCACGGCGATTCTGTTCTATATGACAATCACTTCGGGTTTACAGACATCCCCTAGTGATTGCTGGACCCGAAGGTACCAGAAGCTCAGGAGCTAAGGCTGCTTACGCAGCGAGAGCGAATTCCTGGCCGTAGGTTTCGTCATTGGCAACTATAAGTAGTTGCAACAGTGGATTTACGAGTTCTGTTACCAACTCGGCATGCACCTAAAGTTTCGCAACCGGCGTCGAATCCTAAACGGCCCCGAGCCTGTTGCTCTGTGAATCAAAGTGAGCAACAAGCCTGCGCAGTGTACGCCAACACACGTCAGAAGGCCAACCGGAAGGTTGGCCGCGAGTGATTATGGGTTGGGTTCGTTGCTCAGTTTGTCAGCGCCAATGCCTGGATGGCCTCAGTGGCGCATTTTTTGTCGTCCCCGGCGGCTTTTGAGGTTTTGGCGCTGGCCAGCAATCTTTTGATCTCCGGTGCGTTGGTGGAGGTCGCTGGTAGCGCATTCACTTTGGCTTCGAGCTCCTGCAGTTTGCTCGTACAAAGGTCGTTGTCCGCAGCAAATACGGGAGAGGCCAACATTGCAGCAGAAATGAAAAGACCGGCGAGTGCGGTACGTTTCATGGGTATCTCCTTGAGCTGATGGTCTCGGAGCTGCCGTATCAGCAGGCGGCTCGGCCGAGGTCGGAAAATAAGCCACGATTGATGGGGCCTACTTAAAAGACTACGGCGCGGCGCAGGAATTCGGTTTTAGCAGACAGGCTATGGAAAAATTTTTTGATAGAAGCAATGGCATTAAAAGCGGGCGCAATCGCTTCTTTTCGCTGGTGGCCTCTTCCACATGACCATTCCAGATGCAACAAAACCCGCAATTGGCGGGTTTTGGTTTGCTTCATATTGGGTGGCACCGGGGGCCACAAACCCAACTCGAAGGTTGGCCTTGTGCTGGATTACTTCGCACCTTTGTTCGCGTTCTTGATTTGCTGGATAGTTTGTTCGGTCTCGGCGATGCAGTCATCAGTCCCTTCCTTGGTGCCTTTTGCCTGATCGGCTTTGGCTTGCTTGACGCTGTCCATTACCTGATCAGTCATCTCCGGAGGAGTCTGTGCCTTGGCATTTTCGATGGTTTTCAAGTTGACCGCACAGAGGTCTTCTGCGGCAAACGAGGTGGACGCCATCAGCGAGACAGTAACGAACAGACCTAACAGTACAGAACGTTTCATGAGTATCTCCTTGAACTGAGGGTCCAGGCATCGCTGGCCATCAGGACGGGCTGCCGATTTTGGGTAAAGCCCGGCAATGTCCGGGCTTAATGAGTGGACTATGGCAGCGCGTCGGTGTTCTATCTTTCTTGCGTAACCCTTGCCTGCGTTACCCTGTCCACCAAATAGACTAGCCCGTGATAGTCGATTCCGCCGTGTTGCGTCAGCCCGATCTCACACGTGCGACTGGTGGAAATCCCTTCGCTGCACTGCTGCACCGCGTCCTTGAGCGTCCTTAACGAGTGTGCGTTCAGTTCCGGCGTGGTGAAACCCTTGTCGCCAGCAAACCCACAGCAATGAATGCCCTCGGGAATGACCACGTTTTTGCTGCATTTGCGCGCCAGATCGATCAGAGCCTGACTCTCGCCAAGGTGCTGGGTACTGCAAGTGACGTGCACTGCAATCGGCGCCTCCTGTGGTGTGAATTCGAGGCGGTCCATCAAGTGCGTACGAATGAAACGCACCGGGTCGTAAAGGTCCAGTCGAACATCGCCCAAATCCTGAACCAGCCGCAACGTACATGGACTGGTGTCGCAATAGATCGGGTCGAGCCCGCCGCGACTGGCGTGCAGCAAGGCGCCGATCAGTTCCTGGCGTTTGTGTTCGGCCTGTTCGGCGTAGCCCTTGGAGGCGAACGGTTGCCCGCAGCAGAGGTTGTCCAGGTTGTCCGGGAAGACCACTTGATAACCGGCCTTTTCCAGCAGCCCACGGGTTTTGTCGTACAGCGACATTTGCTCTTTATCACCCGCCGCCGGGCCCATTGCCCGCGACACGCAGGCCGCCAGGTACACCACTCGAGGGCGTTCGTCCGACACGGCCGGGCTGAAGCGAATGGCTTTTTCCGGTTGCGGCATGGCGTTGGTCCACTGTGGGACCTGACCTTTGGATAGGCGCGTCAATGTTGCCGAAAGCTTTGCCAATCGTGGCGCCCCCAGCAGCATCCGTGCACCGTTGGCCACGTGCAGGGTGAAACGTGCACCTTGCAACGCAGTGGCGAAATTACCTTCCAGCCAATTGGCGGTTGTTGTATGAGTTGCCTTCCGGCTGCGGAGCTTTTTCACCAGCTCGCCGGTGTTGATTCCTACAGGGCAACGTTGCGCGCAGAGGCCGGTGGCGGCACAGGTGTCGATGCCTTGGTATTCGTACGCGGCTTCGAGTTCGGTGGTGTCCACACCAGCACGTTTCTTCGCCTGAATGTCACGCCAGATCACGATGCGCTGGCGCGGACTCAGGGTCAGGCCTTTCGACGGGCAGACCGGTTCGCAGAAGCCGCACTCGATACACTTATCCACAATCTCATCGGCGGCCGGCAACGGCTTCAGATGCTTGAGGTGGATCTGCGGATCCTCGCTGAGCACCACGTCCGGGTTGAGAATGCCGTTGGGGTCGAGCAGACGTTTAAGCTGCCACATCAACTGGTAGGCATCGCTGCCCCATTCCAGTTCGACGAAGGGTGCCATGTTGCGCCCGGTGCCGTGTTCGGCTTTCAGCGAGCCGCCGAATTCCACCGCTACCAGTTGTGCCACGTCGTCCATGAACGCCTGATAGCGTGCGACTTCTTCCGGGTTGTTGAAGCCTTGGGTGAAGACGAAGTGCAGATTGCCTTCCAGCGCGTGTCCGAAAAGGATCGCTTCGTCGTAGTGATGTTTGTCGAACAGCTCGATCAGGCGGTTTACGCCGATGGCCAGTTGTTCAACCGGGAAGGTCACGTCTTCGATGATCACCGTGGTGCCGGTTTTGCGCACGGCGCCGACGGCGGGGAAGGTGTCTTTGCGGATCGCCCAGAGCCGGGCGTTTTCCACCGGGTCTTCAGTGAAGTCGACCTGTTTTTCCACAGGGAACGAGGTCAACGACGCCATGATGTGCGCCAGTTGTTCCTGTAGCAAAGTGGACGATGCGGCGCGGGATTCGATCAGCAAGGCGCAGGCATTGTTCGACAGTTGCTGTACGAAAGCGGGCATGCCGGGTTTGTCCTGCACTGAGCGCAGGCTGCGCCGGTCCAGCAGTTCCACGGCCGACACCGGTTGGCTTTTCAGCACGGTGACGGCGTTGCAGCAGGTCTCCACGTCCGGAAACACGATCAGCGCCGAGGCTTTGTTCGGATGATCGATCACCGTGTCGTAAGTCACCGCGCTGATGAAACCGAGAGTGCCTTCGGAGCCCACCAGCAAGTGGCTCAAGATATCCACAGGCTCGTCGAAATCCACCAGCGCATTGAGTGACAGCCCGGTGGTATTTTTCAGACGGTATTTGTGGCGAATTCTCGCCGCCAATTCGGCATTGGCGCGGGTTTCGCGGCCCAACGTTGCCAGGCGTTCAAGCAGCGAAGCGTGGCTTTCACGAAACGCCGCAACACTCGCCGCATCTTCGGTATCGAGACGGCTGCCGTCGGCCAGCACCAGACGAATGCCCGCCAACGTGTGATAAGTGTTTTGCGCCGTGCCGCAGCACATGCCGCTGGCATTGTTGGCGACGATGCCGCCGATTTTGCAGGCGTTGATCGACGCCGGGTCCGGGCCGATCTTGCGCCCGAACGGTGCCAACCATGCGTTGGCCTGTGCGCCGATCACGCCCGGTTGCAGACGGATTTGCGTTCCTTGCCCGCGAATCTCGCGACCGTTCCAGTTATCCCCCAGGACGATCAACACCGAATCGCTGATGGCCTGCCCGGACAGGCTGGTGCCAGCGGCGCGGAAGGTCACCGGGACCTGATCACGTTGCGCCAGTTTGAGCAGCTCGACGACTTCATCTTCGGACTCGACACGAATCACCAGTTTCGGAATCAACCGGTAGAAACTGGCGTCAGTGCCGAAGGCCAAGGTCGACAGCGGATCGTCGAAACGTCGCTCTTGGGGAATCAGTTGCTGCGCATCTCGCAGGAAAGCCGCGGGTAGATTCATTGGTCCTCCAGGATCAAGACCACGAGGTCTTTCGGACCGTGAGCGCCGTAGGCCAGGACCTGCTCGATATCGGCGGTTTTTGACGGGCCGGACACCAGCAGGGCATTGGTCGGCATGCCTTGGGCCCACTCGAATTCCTGCTGCACTTGATAGAAGTTGTCGCGGATTTCACTGGCCTTGAGCAGGGCGAAGTGCACCGGCGGCACCAGGCTCATCAGTCGCGGTTCTTCCCGCGTCGGCCAGAGAATCAGACTACCTGTCGCAGCGATTGCGCCGAGGGTGGTGGTCAGGCTGGCCGGAGTGTCGTTGAACAACTCGGCTTTCCATTCTTCAGCCGGACGGTCGTAGGCTTTGAGTGTCGGCAGGTCAGGATTTTTCGCCCAGTGCTGAGTGACGCGTTGCCCGTGAGGTGTAGTCGGTGCGATCAACAAACTCGGCAACTGACGGTCCCGCAACAACTGAGCAAGCAACGAAGGCCAACCTTCGCCGGATGTCAGGTGGATTTCGGTGTGCACCGCTTCCATCAGTTTGCGCAGCTGCGGGATGCGTTGCTCGGCGGTGTATGTGTAGGGCGCTGTCACCAGTTCGACGTCAAAATCGTCAGGCACCGGCGTGGTGCCCGTCAGACTTTTGCGCAGTTTGGCGAGGATATTTTGCTTGGCGCTCATCAGCGATCTCCCTGTTTGGCCAGATGCTCGCGGGCCATGTCATGCAGTGAGCGGGCAGCGGGTTTCGGTGCGCTGTGATTTTGCGTCCAGGGGCCGACGTTGCTGGGTGCCAGTGCACGCAAGCGAGTGGCAAAGAAGCCGAACAGTCGATAAAGCGTGGGTGAGCTGTTGAGCTTCGCCCAGGCATTCCAGATAAACCGTTCTTTGCGCGAGTACTTGCTGCCCTGGCCGCGCATCACTTGATGGGGGCTGTCCGGGGCTTTGACGTTCTCTTCCCGTAGGCGCCGCAGCAGTGCCGGAATCGGAATTTTTACCGGACAGACTTCACCGCAGGCGCCACACAGCGACGAGGCACTCGGGTGGTCCGGGACTTTCGCCAGGCCAACCATGTGCGGGGTGATGATTTTTCCGATAGGCCCAGGGTAAACCTCCCCATAGGCGTGGCCGCCAATTCGGGTGTAGACCGGGCAATGATTCATACAGGCGCCGCAGCGGATGCAGTTCAGGGTCTGGCGCAATTCGCTGTCGGCGAAGGCCTGGCTGCGACCGTTGTCGAGCAATACCAGGTGCACTTCCTGAGGGCCGTCGAGCTCATGTTCCTTGCGCGGGCCGGAGATCATGTTGACGTAGGTGGTGATCGGCTGGCCGAGGGCTGAGCGGGTCAGCAGTGACAGCAGTGGCACCACATCGCGCAGGTTTTCCACGACTTTTTCGATGCCGGTGACGGCGATGTGCACCGGTGGCACCGTGGTGGTCATGCGCCCGTTGCCTTCGTTTTCCACCAGCAGCAAGGTGCCGGTTTCGGCCACGGCGAAGTTGACGCCGGAGACGCCGATGTCCGCTTCGAAGAATTTCTGCCGCAAGACCTTGCGACCGATCTGAATGAGTTGGTCAACGTCCTTGGTGTATTCCACGCCAAGTTTGTCGTGGAACAAGGACGCGACCTGACCGGCATTCTTGTGGATCGCCGGCATAATAATGTGTGAAGGCTTCTCGTGGTCGAGCTGGACGATGTACTCGCCCATGTCCGATTCCAGGCATTCAATGCCCTGTTCAGCGAGGAAATGATTCATTTCCATCTCTTCGCTGACCATCGATTTGCCCTTGATCACTTGCCGCCCCTCGTGAGCGCGGATGATCGAGAGGACGATGCCATTGGCTTCGTCCACCGTTTCCGCCCAGTGCACTGTCACACCGTTGCGGGTCAGGTTCTGTTCAAGCTGCTCGAGCAGGTCGGGCAACTTGGATAAAGCACGGGCGCGGACAGCATTGCCCAGCACTCGCAAATGTTCTCTTTCGTGGGCATCGCTGAAGGACGCTGCCCGTTTTGTCATCAGCGAATCCATCGCCGTGCGAAAGTTGTTTCGCAGTTGCTTGTCATCCAACGCCTTGTGAGCCCGGATGCGAAAATCTTCTTCTACGGCAACCGTAGGAATAATCGCGGAAGCGTTCATAGAACACCTCCGGTTCGCTGCCAAAGGAAGCTGGCCAGGTGTTGGCCGCGCAATGCTGCCTTCTGTTTCTCCAGCGAACCGTTGATGTTCATCAGGCAACCGCAGTCGGCACTCAGTACCTTGTGCGCGCCGGATTCCTTCAACGAGCGGGTCTTGTCAGCCACCATCGCGCCGGAAATGTCTGGCATACGGACGCTGAAAGTCCCACCGAAGCCACAGCATTCACTTTCATGACTGTGCTCGACTCGCTCCACGTTACGGAGCTGCGCCAACAACTCGCGGCCATGCAAGTGGGTGTTCATCTCACGGCGTGCCGAGCACGACGTGTGCAACGCTACTTTGACTGGCTCGCCACTGTCCTTGAGCTGCACCTTGCAGACAAACAACAAAAACTCGGCCAGTTCATAAGTCCGGGCAGCCAGCGCCTGAACCTGTTTCAGCGTGTCCGGCTCGTCCTTGAACAAGTCGGCGTAGTGCTCGCGCAACATCCCGGCACACGATCCCGATGGCACCACCACCGGATAGTCCCCGGCAAACAGCGCCAGTTGCGAGCGTGCCACGGTCCTCGCCTGCTCGGTGTAACCCGAGGTGTAGGCCGGTTGCCCGCAGCAGCTTTGCCCCTGCGGATACTCGACACGAATGCCCTCGCGTTCCAGCAAGTGAATCGCGTCCATCCCGGCTTCAGGGTAGAACAAATCCACCACGCAAGTTCCGAACAGGTAGACCCTTGACGGTTTCTCGCTGGGGTATTGCCGAGGCACGGGCAGTGGCGGGGCGACGCGGGTCGCATTCGGCACTGCGTTGTAAAAAAGCTCGCTCATCAGGCGTGTCTCCGGGTGGTCCCGGTTATCCGTCTGTTGAGGCTGCTGAATATAGAGAGGCAAGCTTTCAGCAGCCTTACAGACCGGGTTGTGAATAGCTGACGCCGGAATCGTGGTCCGGCGTCGGTTTTTGCTTTTTATCGTGTAGTACTTAGTGCACCAGCATGCCGGTGAGCCAATAGGCCTGGATGTAGGTAATCAGGCCGACGATCGTTGCGAAGAATAGGCTGTGCTTGAGGGTGAAGCGGAACAGATCCGATTCCTTGCCTACCAGGCCGGTCGCGGCGCAGGCCACGGCGATCGATTGTGGCGAGATCATCTTGCCGGTCACGCCACCGCTGGTGTTCGCCGCAACCAGTAACACATCGTTGACGCCGATCTGGTGCGCAGTGGTCGCTTGCAACGAGCTGAACAGCGCGTTGGACGAGGTATCGGAACCGGTCAGGAACACACCCAGCCAGCCGAGGAACGGCGAGAAAAACGGGAATGCTGCACCGGTGCCTGCCAGAACCAGCGCCATGGTCGAGGACATGCCGGAGTAGTTAGTGACGAAGGCAAAGGCGAGCACCATGCCGATGGACAGAATCGGCCAGCGCAGCTCGTAGAAGGTCTCTCTCAAAGTGGTCAGACCAGTTTTGACATTGATCTTCAGGACCAGCATCGAGATCAGCGCGGAGAAGAAAATCGCCGTGCCCGTCGCGGAAATCGGGTCAAGTTTGAACACCGCGGGAATGGCGGTCGGGGCGGCCACGATCGGTGCGACCTTGATCACCATTTGGTCCAGGTGCGGGATGGCGAAGTTGAACACCCAGCTGTACATCGATCCGCCAGCGGCAAACATTGCCTTGAAGGGTTTCAGGGTCCAGATGGTCACCAGCACTGTAAGGATCAGGAACGGTGACCAGGCTTTGAGAATTTCCAGCAGGCTGTAGGGCGAAGCCACGGTTGTGCGCTTCTGGCCGAAACCTCCGACGCTGGCCGTCACCACGGACGCCGAGACGGCACCAGCGATGTGTTGGCCTGCGGCGCGCTTTGGCTGCCAGACTTTCAGGAACAGCGTCAGGGAAATCAGGCTGACCAGGGCCGAGGTGATGTCCGGAAGTTCCGGGCCAATGAAGTTCGACGTGAAGTACTGAGTGATGGCAAAGCTCAAACCCGCCACCAGTGCTGCCGGCCAGGTTTCCCGCACGCCGCGCAGGCCATCCATCATGAACACCAGCCAGAACGGCACGAACAGCGACAGCAGCGGCAGTTGGCGGCCGGTCATGGCGCCGATCTTGAATGCGTCGATACCGGTCACTTGCCCGGCAACGATGATCGGAATCCCCAGGGCACCGAACGCAACCGGCGCGGTGTTGGCGATCAGGCACAAGCCCGCGGCGTACAACGGGTTGAAGCCCAGTCCTACCAACAGTGCGGCGGTAATCGCGACCGGCGCACCGAAACCGGCGGCACCTTCCAGGAAGGCGCCGAAGCAGAAGCCGATCAGCAGCACTTGCAGGCGCTGGTCGTCGGTGATCGACAGCACCGAGCTGCGGATCACTTCGAACTGACCACTCTTGACCGTCAGTTTGTAGAGGAATACCGCCGCCACGATGATCCAGGCAATCGGCCACAGGCCGTAGGCGAAACCATAGCCGGCGGCGGCGAAGGCCATGTCGACCGGCATCTGGAAGGCGAAGATCGCCACGGCAATGGACAAGGCCAGCGTGATGCTGCCGGCCACATGTCCTTTGAGTCGGAACACGGCCAATGCCAGGAAGAAAAACACGATGGGGATAACGGCCGCGAGTGCGGACACGCCGAGACTGCCGAGCGGAGAATAGAGCTGTTGCCAGGTTTGCATATGGGGTGGCCCCTAATTGTTGTTGGTCAGGCACTGGTCAGCGTTCTTGGTTAATTGGTAATACCAATTTACAATCGCTGTTGGCTAGGGTAAAAGCCTTGTAGGCGACGTGTCAATTTGCCGCCCTAAAACTTTTGTCGAATACGTGGTGCAGAAGTCATCTGGTCCGCTCGATCAAATGCCGTCTGGCAGGTGCTGACACAGCCCTGATAGGCCAGAATAGAGACCCCGGCGAGCCGTCGGGATCGTGGAGAAATGAGTTATGGGGTTTGATCAAATTCGTCAGCGCCGTTTGTCTGACGATATTGTCGAGCAGCTCGAGGGGATGATTCTCGAGGGCACGCTGAAGGCGGGTGAGCGCTTGCCGGCCGAACGTGCGTTGGCCGAGCAGTTCGGCGTGTCACGCCCTTCGTTGCGCGAAGCGATTCAGAAACTGGCGGCCAAGGGCTTGCTGGTCAGTCGCCAGGGTGGCGGCAACTATGTGGTGGAGTCGCTGGGGTCAACCTTCAGCGATCCGCTGCTGCATCTGCTGGAAAGCAACCCTGAAGCGCAGCGCGATCTGCTGGAATTTCGTCACACCCTGGAAGCCTCCTGCGCCTATTACGCAGCCATGCGTGCTACGGACGTTGATCGCGAGCGATTGACCGCGGCCTTCAATGAATTGCAGGACTGCTATACGCGTCACGACGAGGTAAGTCGGGCGGAAGAGGGGGCGGCGGATGCGAAATTCCATCTGGCGATTGCTGAGGCCAGTCACAACGCGGTGTTGCTGCACACCATTCGCGGGTTGTTCGATCTGCTCAAGCGTAACGTGGTGACCAACATCGGCGGTATGTACAAGCAGCGTACGGAAACCCGCGACATGCTGATCACTCAGCACCGGGAGTTGTACCTGGCGATTATTGAAGGAAGGGCCGAGCAGGCGCGGGAGGTCTCCAGTCGACACATTTTGTATGTGCAGGAAGTGCTGGAAGAAGTGCGTCAGGAAGTACAGCGCATGGCTCGGGCGGAGCGGCGCAAGGGAATGTGATTATTTAAAGCAAAAGATCGCAGCCTGCGGCAGCTCCTACATGGATACGCGATCAATGTAGGAGCTGCCGCAGGCTGCGATCTTTTCGCTGGCGCCAAACACTCAGGCAGAAAGATTAATCTTCCTTGCCCTTGTTGCGCACCGCACGCTGCAACTCGCGACCGGCGTCGCGTTCGCGTTCGGTATCACGCTTGTCGTATTCCTTCTTGCCCTTGCCCAGAGCGATCTCGCACTTGACCATGTGCTTGCTCCAGTACCAGGACAGGCACACGCAGGCGTAACCTTTTTGCTGCACAGCCGTGGCCAGCTTTTCCAGCTCGCGCCGGTTGAGCAGCAATTTTCGGGTGCGGGTCGGATCAGCGATGACGTGGGTGCTGGCGGTCATCAGCGGCGTAATGTGGCTGCCGAGCAGCCAGGCTTCGCCATCCTTGAGCAGTACGTAACTGTCAACCAGTTGCAGCTTGCTTGCCCGCAGACTTTTTACTTCCCAGCCGGCCAGGACCAGACCAGCCTCGAACTTGTGCTCGATGAAGTAATCGTGTCGCGCCTTTTTGTTTTGCGCGATGGTCCCTGTTGGGTGTTTCTTCTGTTTAGCCATAGGGGCGGCATTATAGGGAGTTGCACGCGAGTCGGCTACGGTATCGCTACGTGCTTGAGCAGGTTGATTGAATCCCGGACAATGCGGCCTCTTTTTTGAACGCTTGGGCGTGATAACGATGTCGACAGACAAGGTTTCTGTCCACGGCAGTTGGGCTAGCCGCTGGGTCTTCATACTCGCCGCGACCGGTTCGGCCGTGGGCCTGGGTAGTATCTGGAAATTCCCGTACATGGTCGGCGTCTACGGCGGCGGCGCCTTCGTGCTGATGTTCCTGGCCTGTATCGCGCTGATCGGTGTGCCGGTCATGCTCGCCGAAACCCTGATCGGCCGCCGCGCCCGTCAGAGTCCGGCCAACGCCTTGAAGGTATTGGCGCTGGAAGCCGGGCATTCGGGTAAATGGTCCTGGGGCGCATTTGCCGGGATGATCACGGCGTTGCTGATCTTGTCTTTCTATAGTGTGGTCGGCGGCTGGTCGCTGGATTATATCATCGACATGGGCCGTGGCGACTTCCAGGGTGCAACGCCCGACCAGGTTGGCGCTTACTTCGGCAATGTGATCGCTGATCCGTGGCGCCTGACACTTTGGCACACGATTTTCATGCTGCTATCTGCTGTCGTCATCGCCAAAGGCGTGGTCGCCGGCCTGGAGCGCAGTCTGCGGATCATGATGCCGCTTCTATTTGTGATGATTCTGGTGTTGCTGGGCTACAGCATGACCACCGGCCACTTCATGGAAGGCGTGCATTTCATGTTCGACTTCCACCCGGAAAAAGTACTCGACGGCTTGCTGCCCGCCATGGGGCACGCGTTTTTTTCCCTGAGCGTGGGCGTCGGCTCGATCATGATCTACGGCGCCTATATGCCGAAGAATTCATCGATTTCCGGCACCATCGTCGGCGTGGCACTGCTCGATACCTTCGTTTCCCTGGTGGCCGGTCTGGCGTTGTTTCCGATTGTGTTCGCTGGCGGCCTGAACCCAAGCGAAGGTCCTGGCTTGATGTTCGTCAGCCTGCCCTTTGCGTTTGGTAACGTAGCGTTCGGCCAGTTGATGGGCGTAGTGTTCTTCGTGCTTGTAGCGATTGCAGCCTGGAGTTCGGCGATTTCCCTGCTTGAGCCGATGGTGGCTTACTTGGTTGAACGCACGAAAGTCAGCCGCGCCTGGGTGACCTTTTGGCTGGCATTTATCTGCTGGTTTGTCGGTCTGGGCACAGTGTTTTCCTTCAATATCTGGAAGGAAGCCAAATTTTTCGTGAACGAAGGCGGGATGTTCCACCTCTATCAATGGGGTGCGGCCGGTGGCCTGGACTTCTTTGGTGTGATCGATTTCTTCACCTCGCGAATCATGTTGCCACTCGGTGGTTTGTGTTTCGTGGTGTTTGCAGGCTGGGTGATGGGGCGTGAAGCGGTACGCGACGAGTTGTCGATCCGCAACCCTGCGTTGTTCGCCCTGTCCTTGTTCTTGATGCGCTATGTGGCGCCCATCGGCATTCTTGTAGTGTTTGCCGCCCAGCTGTGGAAGTGACGCTGACATGACGACACACATTCAACGTTCGGCCCTGCTGCCGTATCCGGCACAAGCGCTGTATGACCTGGTCAACGACGTGGCACGTTACCCGGAATTTCTTCCGTGGTGCTCATCGGCCGAAGTCCTGGAGAGTTCTCCTGAGCATATGCGCGCTAGCGTCGGTGTGGCCAAGGGCGGTCTCAGCCAGCATTTCGTAACGCGCAACACGCTGGTGCCTGGGCATTCGATCGAGATGAACCTCGAGGAAGGCCCGTTCAATCAACTGCATGGCGTCTGGGTGTTCAAACCGTTGGGCGAGAAAGCCTGCAAGATCAGCCTGGACCTGTCGTTCGATTACGCCGGGCCGATTGTCCGCGCGACCTTGGGGCCGTTGTTCAATCAGGCGGCCAATACGCTGGTGGATGCCTTCTGCCAGCGCGCCAAACAGATGCATGGTTGAGGTCATGATCGACGTTGAGGTGGTGTATGCCGCCATTGATCGTCAGGTGCTCCTGTCGGTGTCGGTACCGGCAGGAACAACCGTGAGGGCGGCTTTGCTGATGTCAGGTGTCGGCGAGGCGTTTGTTGAGTTGGATCTGGCCGATTGCCCGGTAGGAATCTTCGGCAAAGTGATCGCTGATCCGGACAAGCATCCTGTCCAGGCTGGAGATCGCATCGAGATATACCGGCCATTGCTGGCTGATCCGAAAGAGGTTCGTCGGTTGCGCGCAGCCAAGGCTGCTGAGGCCAAAACCCGGAATCAGTAACTCGCTCAAGCGCTGGACAATAAAAAACCCGGACATGCCGGGTTTTTTATTGCGTCGCAAATTATTGCGGCGAGGTTTCCAGAGGTTCTGGAGTCGGGACTGGAACGGTTTCTACACCGTCGACGTCCTTCTGGATCTGGTCCAGCAACGAACCTGGCTTGACCGGTTTTTCTGGTTTCGGCTTCTCGGCGTTTTCTGCTGGCGCAGCAACTGTAGTGCCGCTGTCCTTGCCGAGAATGGCTTCGTCGCGGCTCACGCCTGGCATGAAATCACCAGAGAGGCTGACAAGCTGGTCATTTGGGTTGAAGATAACGCTAATGCGTTCCTGTTGGCGTTCGCCGCCACCCGGTTGCAGGCTGTACAGATAATCCCAGCGATCGGCATGGAACGTGTCGGTCAACAGAGGGTTGCCCATGATAAACCGTACTTGCTTGCGGGTCATTCCCGGGCGTAACTGGTCTATCATGTCCTGCGTGACGACATTGCCCTGCTGGATGTCGATTTTGTAAACCCCGGGGAATGAACAACCGGCGAGTGCGAGCAGTCCCACAAAGGTGAAACTGGTTAGCAAGAGCTTGGTGTTTTGCATCGGTGGGCGACTTCCACTATCTTGGCTGGGACAACGTAAACGCCGATCATACCCGCATTAAGAGAAGCTGCGAAGCAGCATCGCGAGAAAGCTGACCATGGTTGAAAATAGCGAACTACGCAAAGCCGGCCTCAAAGTGACCCTTCCACGGGTCAAAATTCTGCAAATGCTCGATTCCGCCGAGCAACGCCACATGAGTGCCGAGGATGTCTACAAGGCGCTGATGGAGGCTGGTGAGGACGTCGGTCTGGCCACGGTTTACCGTGTCCTGACCCAGTTCGAGGCAGCTGGCCTTGTGGTGCGGCACAACTTCGACGGGGGCCATGCGGTCTTCGAGCTGGACGACGGCAAGCATCACGACCATATGGTCAACGTCGAGACCAGTGAAGTGATCGAATTCTTCGACGAAGAAATCGAGCGACTGCAGAAGGCAATCGTCGACAAGTATGGCTTCGAGATGGTTGATCACAACCTTGTACTGTACGTACGCAAGAAAAAGTAAGCATGTCGCGCGAACTTAAGGTTCGCGAAACGAGCGAAGGCGACCCCAGGGTCGCCTTCGTGCTTTCTGCCGGTCTTAAATTTTCGCGGTGACAACCATTTTCCTGGCGTGAGCCAGAGATTCCTTTGTAAGGTCGATGCCTCCCAGCATCCGCGCCACTTCTTCGACACGATCGTTCTTGCTCAGCTTGGAGACGGCTGTGTGAGTGGCATCTTCGCCGCGCACTTTGTGTACGAATAGATGTTGATGTCCCTGCGCAGCTACTTGCGGCAAGTGAGTTACCGTCAATACCTGCCCGCGCTCCCCAAGTCGACGCAGCAACTGACCTACAATCTCGGCGGTCGGGCCGCCGATGCCCACGTCCACTTCGTCGAACACCAGAGTCGGTACGCGGGAGGTCTGCGCGGTGATCACTTGAATCGCCAGGCTGATCCGTGACAATTCGCCGCCGGATGCCACTTTTGCCAGCGCTTTCAAAGGTTGGCCCGGGTTAGCACTCACCAGCAGCTCTACCTGCTCAAGGCCATTGGGTAGCAGTTCATCGCTACTGTTGGGGCGAAGCTCGATAGTGAAGCGCCCACCCGGCATGCCCAGTCGCTGAATTTCCTGCTCCACGGCGCTGGCCAGGCTGCTCGACGCCTGGTGGCGCAAGTCGCTCAGCTCACGAGCCTTCTCCTGATAATGACGGGCATAGGAGGCCAGTTCATCGCTCAGTCGCTCAATGGATTCGTCGTTGGCATTCAGGGTTTCGATTTCATCCAGCAAGCGCTGCTGCATCTCGGCCACTTCAGTCGGCTGGATGCGGTGTTTGCGCGCCATGGTATAGATCGCATCAAGGCGTTCCTCCAGGTACTGAAGACGCGCTGGATCGGCATCGAAGTTATCAAGGAAGCGGTTCAGTTCTCCCACGGCTTCTTCGACCTGGATCTGTGCGCTGGTCAGCAGGCTGCTGGCTTCACCCAGGGCCCCAATCGAGTTGTTGACGCTCGAAAGGCGATTGAGGCTGGCGGTGAGGGCATTCAGCACATTCCCGGAATCACTTTCGCTGCATTGCTCGACCACCTGCCGGCAAATGCCCAGCAGGGTTTCGGCGTTGGTCAGGTTCTTGTGTTCCTGTTCCAGCTGCTCAAGCTCGTTTTCGCCGAGGCCGAGGTTTTCCAGCTCTTCAAGTTGATAGCTGAGCAATTGATGGCGAGCGCGCTGCTCGTCGCCGGAATTGGAAAGGCGTTCCAGCTCCTGGCGGGTCTGGCGCCAACGTTGGGCGGCCAGGTGTACCTGACGGGCAAGGTCCGTTGCACCAGCGTACTCGTCGAGCAGGCGGCGGTGCGTGTCGGTCTTGAGCAGGGATTGATGTTCGTGCTGGCTGTGGATATCGATCAGCAGCTCACCCAGGGCTTTGAGGTCGCCGAGGGGGCAGGGCGTGCCGTTGATGTAGCCACGCGAGCGCCCTTCGGCGGTGATCACCCGGCGCAGGATGCACGGGCCGTCGCTCTCCAGATCGCGCTCGGCCAGCCAGGCGCTGGCTTCTGGAATATCGACCAGGTCGAAGGTTGCCAGGATATCGGCCTTGTCGGCGCCGGGACGGACCACGCCGCTGTCGGCGCGATCGCCCAGGGTCAGGCCGAGGGCGTCGAGCATGATCGACTTGCCGGCGCCGGTTTCCCCAGTGATCACGCTCATCCCGCGATCGAGTTCGAGATCGAGATGTTCAACGATGGCGTAGTTATGTACGGACAGGTGCACCAGCATAAAGGCCGCTCCCAGGCTTTAGGTCTGGTTATTTATACAGTGTTTTGTTTCTGGCTGACAATGCCCTCACTTAGCTCTATTTGCTTGATCCGACGAAATCCTTAGTGCGCCCGGGAATGACAATGCAGCTGTTTTTTGTAGGGTTAATAAATCAGCGCCCCTTGAAGCTGAATTTTGCGGCCCCATATAGCTGGGCAGAAGCGCGAGTTGAGCTCGCGGACGATATTGAAAGGAGAAATCTATGGCTGACGAACAGACAGTGGATACGCAAAATCTAGACGCCGATCAGGCTGCCCCGGATTCGGGTGATGAACTGGCGGCGCGTGTTCAAGTGCTCGAAGAGCAATTGGCTGGCGCTCATGATCAGGCTTTGCGTGTTGCGGCTGATCTGCAGAACGTCCGCCGTCGCGCCGAGCAGGATGTAGAAAAGGCTCACAAGTTCGCACTGGAGAAATTCGCCGGTGACTTGTTGCCGATCATCGACAGCCTGGAGCGTGGTCTGGAGTTGTCCAGCCCGGATGACGAAAGCATCCGTCCAATGCGCGAAGGCATCGAGCTGACCCTGAAAATGTTCCAGGACACCCTGAAGCGTTATCAGCTGGAAGCGATCGATCCGCATGGCGAACCGTTCAACGCCGTTCAGCATCAGGCAATGGCCATGCAGGAAAGCGCCGACGTCGAGCCGAACAGCGTGCTCAAGGTGTTCCAGAAGGGCTATCAGCTCAACGGTCGCCTGCTGCGCCCGGCCATGGTCGTGGTCAGCAAGGCTCCGGCGCCGGTTTCGCCTTCGATTGACGAGCAGGCTTGAAATTAGCCGCAAGGCCCCCATTTAGAAGTCAAGCGTTTAAGTGCTACCGCAGTTAGCCACCACTGCTGCGGTAACCAAATCCAAAGTTTCGGGAGAGTGAACATGGGCAAAATTATCGGTATCGACCTGGGGACTACCAACTCCTGCGTCTCCGTGCTTGAAAACGGCGTAGCCAAAGTTATTGAAAACGCTGAAGGCACGCGTACCACGCCGTCGATCATCGCTTACGCCAACGATGGTGAAATCCTCGTTGGCCAATCGGCCAAGCGTCAGGCTGTGACCAATCCGCACAACACCCTGTATGCGGTGAAGCGTCTGATCGGTCGTAAGTTCGACGAAGAAGTCGTACAGAAAGACATCAAGATGGTCCCGTACAAAATCGCCAAGGCTGACAACGGCGATGCATGGGTTGAAGTGAACGGCCAGAAAATGTCGCCGCCACAAATCTCGGCTGAAATTCTGAAGAAAATGAAGAAGACCGCCGAAGACTACCTCGGCGAGCCAGTGACCGAAGCGGTGATCACCGTTCCGGCCTACTTCAACGACAGCCAGCGTCAAGCCACCAAAGACGCCGGCCGCATCGCGGGCCTGGACGTAAAACGTATCATCAACGAACCAACCGCAGCTGCTCTGGCTTACGGTATGGACAAGGCGAAGGGCGATCACACCGTGATCGTTTACGACTTGGGCGGCGGTACTTTCGACGTTTCCGTGATCGAAATCGCTGAAGTCGATGGCGAGCACCAGTTCGAAGTACTGGCCACCAACGGTGACACGTTCCTGGGCGGTGAAGACTTTGACATTCGTCTGATCGACTACCTCGTCGACGAATTCAAGAAAGAAAGCGGCATGAACCTTAAAGGTGACCCGCTGGCCATGCAGCGCCTGAAAGAAGCCGCTGAAAAAGCCAAGATCGAACTGTCTTCGAGCAATTCGACCGACGTGAACCTGCCGTACATCACTGCAGACGCCACCGGTCCTAAGCACTTGAACGTGAAAATCTCCCGCGCCAAGCTCGAAGCGCTGGTAGAAGACCTGGTTCAGCGCACCATCGAACCTTGCCGCATCGCTCTGAAAGACTCGGGCATCGACATCGGCGCCATCAACGACGTGATCCTGGTCGGCGGTCAGACCCGTATGCCACTGGTTCAGAAGCTGGTGACCGAGTTCTTCGGTAAAGAAGCACGTAAAGACGTGAACCCGGACGAAGCGGTTGCCATGGGTGCTGCTATCCAGGGCGCAGTATTGGCCGGTGACGTGAAAGACGTTCTGCTGCTGGACGTTAGCCCGCTGACTCTGGGTATCGAAACCATGGGCGGCGTGATGACCGCGCTGATCGAGAAAAACACCACGATTCCTACCAAGAAATCGCAAGTGTTCTCGACTGCCGACGACAATCAGGGCGCTGTGACCATTCACGTGCTGCAAGGTGAGCGTAAGCAAGCCGCTCAGAACAAGTCTTTGGGCAAGTTCGACCTGGCCGAGATTCCACCAGCACCACGTGGCGTGCCACAAATTGAAGTGACCTTCGACATCGACGCCAACGGCATTCTGCACGTAGGCGCCAAAGACAAGGCTACCGGCAAGACTCAGTCGATCGTGATCAAGGCCAACTCCGGTCTGTCCGAGGAAGAAATTCAGCAGATGATTCGCGATGCTGAAGCCAACGTCGACGCAGATCGCCAGTTCGAAGAGCTGGCAACCGCTCGCAACCAGGGCGATGCACTGGTTCACTCGACTCGCAAAATGGTCGCAGACGCTGGCGATAAAGTGACTGCTGAAGAGAAGACTGCAATCGAAGCTGCTGTTGTTGCGCTGGAAGCCGCTGTCAAAGGCGACGACAAGGCTGCAATCGAAGCCAAGGTTGAAGAGCTGTCGAAAGTCTCCGCTCCAGTAGCGCAGAAGATGTACGCCGAGCAGGCTCAACCTGCTGAAGGTGCTGCACCGCAAGGCGAATCGGCTGAGAAGGCTGACGACGTCGTCGACGCTGAGTTCGAAGAAGTCAAAGACCACAAGTAAGTTGTTGGTCGGCCGGTTGACTGCCTTTAGGCAGTGACTGGTAGGATGTCGCCGCGCGGGGGCTTGCTCCCGCGTTGGCGTGTCTGGAGTTAGCGAATTTTTACAGCATGCGACAACGCTCGGGTGCTGATGGTATGGCCGGGAATGCTCCTGCTTTTCGAGCCGAAAGTACCGCATCGAATCAAAGACCAGGATCGTTGAATTGACGTGAGTTGGGTCCGGGCCTGTATTGGGGCTCAACGAGTTTGGCAAGGCTCAGGAGAGGTTTGCCGAACGTCCTTAAGAGTGCAAAGACTTATGGCAAAGCGTGACTATTACGAAGTATTGGGTGTTGAGCGTGGCTCAAGCGAAGCAGACCTGAAAAAGGCCTACCGTCGCCTGGCGATGAAGCACCACCCGGACCGTAATCCCGATGACAAAGCGTCGGAAGATATGTTCAAGGAGGCCAACGAGGCCTACGAAGTACTGTCCGATTCCAGCAAGCGCGCGGCGTACGACCAGTACGGTCATGCCGGTGTCGACCCAAGCATGGGCGGCGGCGGTGCCGGGTTTGGCGGTCAGAACTTCTCCGACATCTTTGGTGATGTCTTCAGTGACTTCTTCGGCGGTGGTCGCGGCGGTTCTCGTGGCGGCGCTCAGCGCGGCAGCGACCTGCGTTACACCCTGGAACTGGATCTGGAAGAAGCGGTGCGCGGTACGACCGTGAATATCCGTGTTCCGACATTGGTCAACTGCAAGCCGTGCGACGGTTCGGGTGCCAAGAAAGGCTCCTCGCCGGTGACCTGCCCGACGTGCGGCGGTATCGGCCAGGTTCGCATGCAGCAAGGCTTCTTCTCGGTGCAGCAAACCTGCCCGCGCTGCCATGGCCAAGGCAAGATCATTTCTGATCCGTGCAACTCCTGCGATGGCCAGGGCCGTGTCGAAGAGTACAAAACCCTCTCGGTGAAAGTGCCGGCCGGTGTCGATACCGGTGACCGCATTCGTCTGTCCGGCGAAGGCGAGGCGGGTGCTCAGGGTGGTCCGACGGGCGACCTGTACGTGGTGATCAACGTGCGTGAGCACGCGATCTTCCAGCGCGACGGCAAGCACCTGTTCTGCGAAGTGCCAATCAGCTTTGTCGATGCTGCGCTGGGTGGTGAGCTGGAGATTCCGACCCTTGATGGTCGAGTCAAACTGAAAATCCCTGAAGGGACTCAGACCGGCAAGCAGTTCCGTGTTCGCGGCAAGGGTGTTGCGCCAGTGCGCGGCGGCGGTGCTGGTGACTTGATGTGCCGTGTGGCGGTCGAAACCCCTGTCAATCTGGGGCGTCGTCAGCGCGAACTGCTGGAAGAGTTCCGTAGCTCGCTGGCAGATGACAACAGTCATTCGCCTAAAACCACTGGTTGGTTCGAAGGCGTGAAGCGCTTCTTCGGCGATTTGTAAGGAGTCGGCATGCGACGTATAGCTGTGATGGGCGCTGCCGGGCGCATGGGCAAGATCCTGGTCGAGGCGGTTCAGCAACGTGCGCCGCTGACCGGGTTGACGGCAGCCATCGTACGCCCCGGCAGTACGCTGATTGGCGTGGATGCTGGCGAACTGGCCTCGCTGGGGCGTATCGGCGTTCCGCTGTCCGGCAATCTGGACGCGGTGGCTGATGAGTTCGACGTGCTGATCGACTTCACGCTCCCGGAAGTCATGCTGAAAAACCTGGCGTTCTGCCGTAAGGCGGGCAAGGCCATGGTGATCGGCACGACGGGGTTGGACGCCGCGCAGAAGCAGTTGCTGGCCGAGGCCGGCAAGGATATTCCGATCGTGTTCGCAGTCAATTTCAGTGTCGGTGTAAACCTGTCGCTGAAGCTGCTCGACATGGCTGCTCGTGTGCTGGGTGATGATGCGGATATCGAGATCATCGAGGCTCATCATCGGCACAAGATCGATGCGCCTTCGGGTACGGCCCTGCGCATGGGCGAAGTCATCGCCAATGCGTTGGATCGTGATCTGCAAAAGGTCGCGGTCTATGGTCGTGAAGGTCACACCGGTGTGCGAGAGCGTGAAACGATCGGCTTCGCGACTGTTCGCGGTGGTGATGTGGTCGGCGATCATACGGTGCTGTTCGCCTGTGAGGGTGAGCGACTGGAGATCACGCATAAAGCGTCCAGTCGCATGACCTTCGCCAAGGGCGCGGTACGTGCTGCGTTATGGCTGGACGGTCGTGAGCCGGGTCTTTACGACATGCAAGACGTGCTCGATCTGCGTTAAGATGCCCCTGAAATCGGGTTCCAACACAGTGTTTGGGCCCGGTTTTATTACGCCAAGCGACGTCCTGTCGCATTCCCCGGCCTTTAAGGCTCATTGGCGGTAGACCAAAAATGCCTTTTTCTGTAAGCTACAGCTTTAGTGTGTCCACTAAAAGCGCGCAGAATTATTCGGTGAAGAAGCGGGGTGACGTGTCCATACGTCACTCCGCTTTTTTACAACCTGCGATCGCCCTTTCAGGCTTTATTTACGGGAGGTCTTCTTGACTAAGCCAGCCATACTCGCCCTTGCTGATGGCAGCATTTTTCGCGGCGAAGCCATTGGAGCCGACGGTCAGACCGTTGGAGAGGTGGTGTTCAACACCGCCATGACCGGCTATCAGGAAATCCTTACCGATCCTTCCTACGCCCAACAGATCGTTACCCTGACTTACCCGCACATCGGCAACACCGGCACCACGCCGGAAGACGCCGAGTCCGACCGCGTCTGGTCCGCGGGCCTGGTTATCCGTGACCTGCCACTGGTTGCGAGCAACTGGCGTAACACGATGTCTCTGTCCGACTACCTGAAAGCCAATAACGTTGTGGCAATCGCTGGTATCGACACTCGCCGCCTGACGCGCATCCTGCGTGAAAAAGGCGCGCAGAACGGCTGCATCATGGCCGGTGACAACATTTCCGAAGAAGCCGCCATCGCCGCCGCTCAGGGTTTTCCTGGCCTCAAAGGCATGGACCTGGCGAAAGTCGTCAGCACCAAAGAGAAGTACGAGTGGCGCTCGACTGTCTGGGATTTGAAAACCGACAGCCACGCGACCATCGAAGCCTCTGAGCTGCCGTACCACGTGGTTGCCTACGACTACGGCGTCAAGCTGAACATCCTGCGCATGCTCGTCGAGCGCGGTTGCCGCGTGACCGTAGTGCCGGCTCAAACTCCAGCTGCTGAAGCTCTGGCTCTGAAGCCGGACGGTGTGTTCCTGTCCAACGGCCCTGGCGATCCGGAGCCTTGCGACTACGCGATCCAGGCGATCAAAGACGTGCTGGAAACCGAAATTCCGGTCTTCGGTATCTGCCTTGGTCACCAACTGCTGGCCCTGGCCTCCGGTGCCAAGACCCTGAAAATGGGTCACGGCCACCACGGTGCCAACCACCCGGTCCAGGATCTGGATACCGGTGTGGTGATGATCACCAGCCAGAACCACGGTTTCGCGGTAGACGAAACGACCCTGCCAGCCAACGTCCGCGCGATCCACAAATCGCTGTTCGACGGCACCCTGCAAGGTATCGAGCGTACCGACAAGAGCGCCTTCAGCTTCCAGGGTCACCCGGAAGCCAGCCCTGGCCCGAACGACGTAGCACCACTGTTTGATCGCTTCATCAACGAAATGGCCAAGCGACGCTGATCGCTCGCCTTGATGTTGCATAGCTTGAGGGCGGTCCCGCAACCGGCGACCCCCTCAAGGCTTCAAAGATTGAACAAGACGGCTTGCCGACTGACCTGCGGATTTGAGTGACAAACCCATGCCAAAACGTACAGACATTAAAAGCATCCTGATTCTCGGCGCTGGCCCGATCGTGATCGGCCAGGCCTGCGAATTCGACTACTCCGGCGCCCAGGCCTGTAAAGCCCTGCGCGAGGAGGGTTACCGCGTCATCCTGGTGAACTCCAACCCAGCGACCATCATGACCGACCCGGACATGGCTGACGCCACCTACATCGAGCCGATCAAGTGGCAGACCGTTGCCAAGATCATCGAGAAGGAGCGTCCGGACGCGCTGCTGCCGACCATGGGTGGCCAGACCGCTCTGAACTGCGCACTGGATCTGGAGCGCGAAGGCGTTCTGGAGAAGTTTGGCGTAGAGATGATCGGCGCCAATGCTGACACCATCGACAAGGCTGAAGACCGTTCGCGCTTCGACAAGGCGATGAAATCCATCGGCCTGGACTGCCCGCGCTCGGGTATCGCCCACAGCATGGAAGAGGCCAACGTGGTCCTCGAGAAGCTTGGCTTCCCGTGCATCATCCGTCCGTCCTTCACCATGGGCGGCACCGGTGGCGGTATCGCTTACAACCGTGAAGAGTTCGAAGAAATCTGCGCCCGCGGCCTCGACCTGTCGCCGACCAAAGAGCTGCTGATCGACGAATCCCTGATCGGCTGGAAAGAATACGAGATGGAGGTTGTCCGCGATAAGAAGGACAACTGCATCATCGTCTGCTCCATCGAAAACTTTGACCCGATGGGCGTGCACACCGGTGACTCGATCACCGTTGCTCCGGCACAAACCCTGACGGACAAGGAATACCAGATCATGCGTAACGCCTCGTTGGCGGTACTGCGTGAGATCGGTGTGGAAACCGGCGGCTCCAACGTTCAGTTTGGCATCTGCCCGGACACTGGCCGTATGGTCGTGATCGAGATGAACCCGCGGGTATCCCGCTCTTCGGCGCTGGCCTCGAAAGCCACTGGTTTCCCGATTGCGCGTATCGCCGCCAAGCTGGCGATCGGCTACACCCTGGACGAGCTGCAGAACGAAATCACCGGCGGCGCTACTCCTGCATCCTTCGAGCCGTCCATCGACTACGTCGTGACCAAGCTGCCACGCTTCGCCTTCGAGAAGTTCCCGAAAGCCGACGCGCGCCTGACCACTCAAATGAAGTCGGTGGGTGAAGTCATGGCCATCGGCCGGACTTTCCAGGAATCCCTGCAGAAAGCCCTGCGCGGTCTGGAAGTGGGCGTTTGCGGCCTGGACGAGAAGCTCGACCTGAGCAATCCGGAAAGCATGAGCATCCTCAAGCGCGAACTGACCGTGCCGGGTGCCGAGCGTATCTGGTACGTGGCTGACGCGTTCCGCGCCGGCCTGTCGGTCGAAGACATCTTCGGCATGAACATGATCGACCCGTGGTTCCTGGTGCAGATCGAAGATCTGATCAAGGAAGAAGAGAAGGTCAAGACCCTGGGTCTGGCCAGCATCGACCGCGACGTGATGTTCCGCCTCAAGCGCAAAGGCTTCTCCGACATGCGTCTGGCCAAGCTGCTGGGCGTGACCGAGAAGGCTCTGCGTCGCCACCGTCACAAACTTGAGATTTTCCCGGTCTACAAGCGCGTTGACACCTGCGCGGCCGAGTTCGCCACCGACACTGCCTACATGTACTCGACTTACGAGGAAGAGTGCGAAGCCGCGCCATCGGGTCGCGACAAGATCATGATCCTCGGCGGTGGTCCTAACCGTATCGGTCAGGGCATCGAGTTCGACTACTGCTGCGTACACGCGGCATTGGCCCTGCGCGAAGACGGTTACGAGACCATCATGGTCAACTGCAACCCGGAAACCGTTTCCACCGACTACGACACCTCCGATCGCCTGTACTTCGAGCCGGTCACCCTGGAAGACGTCCTGGAAATCTGCCGCGTCGAGAAGCCAAAAGGCGTGATCGTCCAATACGGCGGCCAAACCCCGTTGAAACTGGCTCGTGCCCTGGAAGAAGCTGGCGTGCCGATCATCGGCACCAGCCCTGATGCCATCGACCGTGCCGAAGACCGTGAGCGCTTCCAGCAAATGGTCGAGCGCCTGAACCTGCGTCAGCCGCCAAACGCCACCGTGCGCAGCGAAGACGAAGCGATTCGTGCGGCCAGCAAGATCGGTTACCCGCTGGTCGTTCGTCCGTCCTACGTACTGGGCGGCCGCGCGATGGAAATCGTTTACGAAGAAGAAGAGCTCAAGCGCTACCTGCGCGATGCGGTGAAAGTGTCCAACGACAGCCCGGTGCTGCTCGACCACTTCCTCAACTGCGCCATCGAAATGGACGTGGATGCAGTTTGCGACGGCACCGACGTGGTGATCGGCGCGATCATGCAGCACATCGAGCAGGCCGGCGTTCACTCCGGTGACTCCGCGTGCTCCCTGCCGCCGTACTCGCTGCCTGCACACATCCAGGACGAGATGCGCGAACAGGTCAAGAAAATGGCCCTGGAACTGGGCGTTGTCGGCCTGATGAACGTTCAGTTGGCGCTGCAAGGCGAAGACATCTACGTCATCGAAGTCAACCCGCGCGCTTCCCGTACCGTACCGTTCGTGTCCAAGTGCATCGGTGTTTCCCTGGCGATGATCGCGGCTCGCGTGATGGCCGGTAAAACCCTGAAGGAAATCGGTTTCACCAAAGAAATCATTCCGAACTTCTACAGTGTGAAAGAGGCGGTGTTCCCATTCGCCAAATTCCCTGGCGTGGACCCGATCCTGGGCCCAGAGATGAAGTCCACGGGTGAAGTGATGGGCGTGGGCGACACCTTCGGTGAAGCGTTTGCCAAAGCCCAAATGGGCGCCAGCGAAGTGCTGCCGACCGGCGGTACCGCATTCATCAGCGTGCGCGATGACGACAAGCCACTGGTTGCAGGCGTGGCCCGTGATCTGATCAACTTGGGCTTCGAAGTGGTTGCCACTGCCGGTACTGCCAAGCTGATCGAAGCCGCAGGCCTGAAAGTGCGTCGTGTGAACAAGGTGACCGAGGGTCGTCCGCACGTGGTCGACATGATCAAGAATGACGAAGTCACCCTGATCATCAACACCACCGAAGGTCGTCAGTCGATCGCTGATTCGTACTCCATTCGTCGTAATGCCTTGCAGCACAAGATTTACTGCACCACTACCATTGCTGCTGGCGAAGCTATCTGCGAAGCGCTGAAGTTCGGTCCCGAGAAGACCGTGCGCCGCTTGCAGGATCTACACGCAGGATTGAAGGCATGATCAAATACCCAATGACCGTCAAGGGCGCAAAAGCCCTGGAAGAAGAACACGCTCACCTGACCAAGGTCGTTCGTCCGAAGCTCAGCCAGGACATCGGTACGGCCCGCGAGTTGGGTGACTTGAAAGAAAACGCCGAATACCACGCTGCTCGCGAGCAGCAAGGTATGGTCGAGGCGCGGATCCGCGACATCGAAGGCCGCATGCAAAACGCGGTGATCATTGATGTCACGACCATTCCTCACACCGGCAAAGTGATCTTCGGCACCACCGTTGAAATCGCCAACGTCGAGACGGATGAAAGCGTCACTTACCACATCGTTGGTGAGGATGAGGCTGACTTCAAGCTCGGCAAGATTTCGGTCGGTTCGCCATTGGCCCGCGCCTTGATTGCCAAGGAAGAGGGTGATGTGGTTGCCGTGAAAACGCCTGGCGGCGTTATCGAGTACGAGATTGTCGAAGTTCGCCACATCTGAGCGCAGGCGCCCGCTACGTGCGGGCGCCATGCTTTGGCAACTGACTCAGATGTTGTGGGTTGGCGGCCTGTGGCTGTTGCACATCGGTCTGCTGCCGGTGCTGGGCAAGATTGGCCTGGCACCGCTGCTGATCGACGAAATCGCAGGCATGCTTGATGCGCTGATGGTGGGGTTCGCCGCAGCGTGTGTGATTTTTCAGGCTTTGGTGCTGGTTCAGGCCGAGGGCCTTGCCAGTCTATGGCGCGATATTCGCGGGCAACTGCTGATGATGGCGCTGTATGCGTGTGCGATGTATGCCGCGGTGCGTATCGGCTGGCCGGATGCCGTGCGTTGGCAGGTGTTCAGCTATCTTGTTCTGGGCTTTTCCGGGCTGGTGCTGGTGTTGCAGCCGGTGCCTGGATGGAGTGGCAGGGTGCGCGAAGCACACCCTTGACCCTTGCCATCACTTGAAGCGATGGACGTTCGACAGCTGCTTGTTGACGCTGAAGTTCTTGCGGTAAATCAGTGCCATCTTGCCGATGACCTGAACCAGGTCCGCTTTGCCGACCTTGCACAGTTCTGCAATGTTCGCCAAGCGCGACTCGCGATCGAGGATGTTGAGCTTGATTTTAATCAGCTCGTGATCCGCCAAAGCGCGTTCAAGTTCGGCTAACACACCTTCAGTCAAACCGTTGTCAGCCACAGTCAAAACTGGTTTCAGATGGTGGCCAATGGATTTGTACTGTTTCTTCTGCTCTTGAGTGAGCGGCATAATCTGACCCCTGCGTCTGATCTTGTAAAAAGCGGCGGCCAGTTTACCCGAGCGAGTCCGGGACCGCCCAGTTAATCACGACCCGTTTTATTTTCGAGGTGGCCCGTGGCCCGTTCCAAGACAAGCCTTAAGTGGCTGCAAAGACATGTCAATGATCCCTATGTGAAGCAGGCGCAGAAGGATGG
Source organism: Pseudomonas sp. Root329 (assembly GCF_001424925.1). Lineage (NCBI taxonomy): Bacteria > Pseudomonadati > Pseudomonadota > Gammaproteobacteria > Pseudomonadales > Pseudomonadaceae > Pseudomonas > Pseudomonas sp. Root329. The sequence continues at coordinate 115,934 of NZ_LMCV01000007.1, forward strand.
TTACCGCTCGCGTGCGAGTTACAAGCTTCTGGAGGTCCAGGAGAAATACAAACTGATCCGTCCAGGTATGAGTGTTGTCGACCTGGGAGCGGCGCCCGGCGGCTGGTCGCAGGTCACTAGTCGGCTGATCGGTGGTCAGGGGCGTCTGATCGCCTCGGACATCCTGGAAATGGACAGCATTCCGGACGTGACTTTCATCCAGGGTGACTTCACCCAGGACGAAGTGCTCGCTCAGATCCTTGAAGCCGTGGGTAATTCGCAGGTGGACCTTGTGATTTCCGATATGGCCCCCAATATGAGTGGTACGCCTGAGGTGGACATGCCAAAAGCCATGTTTCTATGTGAGCTGGCTCTTGATCTGGCGGCTCGGATACTCAAGCCGGGTGGTAATTTCGTGATCAAGGTGTTTCAGGGCGAAGGGTTTGATGCTTACGTGAAGGACGCTCGTCAGAAATTCGACAAGGTCCAGATGATCAAGCCGGACTCTTCCCGTGGCAGTTCCCGCGAGCAATATATGCTGGCTTGGGGCTATCGCGGCCGTAGTGAGTAAATCGAGGTTTTTTTGCGGGTCGATAGGATTTTCGTATTTCGCCCCGTGAGCATTAGCGAATATTGTGTAGAAAGTGTTTCACAAAGGGTTACAGACGGCGCCTGCCAGAGCCGTAGGTAATGTAGTAAGTTAGGCCGGTGAATATCATGCGAAGCGCGCGCCATTAGCGGAGCTTGCTTCAGAGGGTAGTTAATTGAACGATATGGCAAAGAATCTGATCCTGTGGTTGATCATCGCGGCTGTCCTGGTGACAGTGATGAACAACTTCTCCAGCCCTAACGAGCCGCAGACCCTCAACTATTCCGACTTCATCCAGCAGGTCAAGGATGGAAAGGTCGAGCGCGTAGCGGTTGACGGCTACGTGATTACCGGTAAACGCAACGATGGCGACAGCTTCAAGACCATTCGTCCGGCAATCCAGGACAACGGTCTGATCGGCGACCTCGTGGACAACCATGTCGTAGTCGAAGGCAAGCAGCCTGAACAGCAAAGCATCTGGACTCAGCTCCTCGTTGCAAGCTTCCCGATCCTGGTGATCATCGCCGTGTTCATGTTCTTCATGCGGCAGATGCAGGGCGGCGCCGGTGGCAAGGGCGGGCCAATGAGCTTCGGCAAGAGCAAGGCGCGCCTGCTCTCCGAGGATCAGGTGAAAACCACCTTGGGTGACGTTGCCGGTTGCGACGAAGCCAAGGAAGAAGTCGGCGAGTTGGTCGAGTTCCTGCGTGATCCGGGCAAGTTCCAGCGTCTGGGCGGCCGCATTCCACGCGGCGTGCTGATGGTGGGGCCTCCAGGTACCGGTAAAACATTGCTCGCCAAAGCGATTGCTGGCGAAGCAAAAGTACCGTTCTTCACTATTTCCGGTTCCGATTTTGTCGAAATGTTTGTCGGTGTTGGTGCCAGTCGTGTTCGTGACATGTTTGAGCAGGCCAAGAAACACGCGCCATGCATCATCTTCATCGATGAAATCGACGCCGTCGGTCGCCACCGTGGTGCCGGTATGGGTGGCGGTCATGACGAGCGCGAGCAGACTCTCAACCAGTTGCTGGTAGAGATGGACGGCTTCGAAATGAATGACGGTATCATCGTCATCGCTGCAACCAACCGTCCGGACGTACTGGACCCTGCGTTGCTGCGTCCAGGCCGCTTCGACCGTCAGGTTGTTGTTGGTCTGCCGGATATCCGTGGTCGCGAGCAGATTCTCAAGGTTCACATGCGAAAAGTGCCAATGGGTGACGACGTCGCTCCGGCCGTGATCGCTCGTGGTACCCCAGGTTTCTCTGGTGCCGACCTGGCTAACCTGGTGAACGAAGCGTCGTTGTTCGCGGCCCGTGCCGGCAAGCGCATCGTCGAAATGAAAGAGTTCGAATTGGCCAAAGACAAGATCATGATGGGCGCCGAGCGCAAGTCCATGGTCATGTCCGAGAAAGAGAAGCAGAACACCGCTTACCACGAAGCAGGGCACGCTATTGTTGGGCGCGTCGTGCCAGAGCATGACCCGGTCTACAAGGTGTCGATCATTCCGCGCGGTCGTGCGCTGGGTGTGACCATGTTCCTGCCGGAAGAAGATCGCTACAGCCTGTCCAAGCGTGCGTTGATCAGCCAGATCTGCTCGTTGTACGGCGGCCGTATTGCTGAAGAAATGACCTTGGGCTTCGACGGCGTCACCACCGGTGCGTCAAACGACATCATGCGTGCCAGCCAGATTGCACGGAACATGGTAACCAAGTGGGGCTTGTCGGAAAAACTCGGCCCGTTGATGTACGCAGAAGAAGAGGGCGAAGTGTTCCTCGGTCGCGGCGGTGGCGGTCAGGGTGCAAGCTTCTCCGGTGAGACGGCCAAGTTGATCGACTCCGAAGTGCGCAGCATCATTGATCAGTGCTACGGCACGGCCAAGCAGATCCTCACCGATAACCGTGACAAGCTCGACGCCATGGCTGATGCCTTGATGAAGTACGAAACGATCGACGCTGATCAGATCGACGACATCATGGCAGGTCGTACGCCTCGTGAACCTCGCGACTGGTCAGGCGGCACCGGTACCTCCGGAACTCCTCCGGTGGCTCAGGATCCGCGTCCGGAAACACCGATCGGCGGTCCGGCTGCTGACGTTTAAGGTTTGAAATGACTTCTGTTCAGTCCTCGACCCGGTTGCCTTGCGGCAATCGGGTTCTTGATTTAGCCCTGACGCACGTCATGGGTATTCTCAATGTCACTCCCGATTCCTTCTCTGATGGCGGCCAATATAGCCAGCTCGATGCGGCCTTGCGCCACGCTGAGGCTATGGTGGCGGCCGGCGCGACGTTGATCGATGTTGGTGGCGAATCGACCCGGCCGGGTGCCAGGGTGGTTTCACCGCTGGAAGAGCTTGAGCGCGTAGCTCCGGTCGTCGAGCGAATACACCGCGAGCTTGATGTAATTATCTCGGTCGACACTTCCACGCCAGCTGTCATGCGCGAAGCCGCACGACTTGGCGCGGGGTTGATCAATGACGTGCGCTCGCTGCGGCGCGATGGCGCTCTGGATGCGGCCGCGGCCACTGGCCTGCCAGTCTGTCTGATGCATATGCTCGGTGAGCCGGGCGACATGCAGGACAATCCGCAGTATCAGGACGTCACGAAAGAGGTGGGCGAGTTTCTCGCCGAGCGCATGGCTCAGTGTGCGTCGGTAGGAATTACAGCGGACCGGATCATCCTTGATCCGGGCTTTGGCTTCGCAAAAACCTTGCAGCACAATCTAAGCTTGTTCAAGCATATGGAGGCCCTGCATGCCTTGGGGCGGCCCCTGTTGGTCGGGGTTTCGCGAAAGAGCATGATAGGTCAGGCATTGAATCGTCCGGTTGGTGAGCGTCTGCATGGTGGTCTGGCGCTTGCAGCGCTGGCTTCGGTCAAGGGCGCGCGTATATTGCGCGTCCATGATGTGGCCGAAACCGTCGATGTGGTGCGGATGATCGCTGCAGTGGAATCAGCCGAATAATAATGATGGGGTACTTATGACTAAAAAATACTTTGGCACCGACGGCATTCGTGGTCGGGTCGGCGAATATCCGATTACTCCTGACTTCATGCTCAAGCTCGGCTGGGCTGCCGGTATGGCGTTCCGAAAAATGGGCGCCTGCAAGGTGTTGGTGGGCAAGGACACTCGGATCTCTGGCTATATGTTCGAATCGGCGCTCGAGGCCGGACTTACGTCGGCAGGTGCCGATGTCATGCTCCTGGGCCCGATGCCGACACCGGCCATCGCCTACCTGACTCGTACCTTCCAGGCCGAAGCGGGCATCGTGATCAGTGCCTCGCACAACCCTCACGATGACAATGGCATCAAGTTTTTCTCCGGGAAGGGCACCAAGCTTCCTGATGAAGTCGAGCATATGATCGAAGAATTGCTCGACACCCCGATGACTGTGGTTGAGTCGAGCAAGATCGGCAAGGTATCGCGCATCAACGATGCTTCAGGCCGCTATATCGAATTCTGCAAAAGCAGCGTCCCGACCGGCACCAGCTTCGCGGGCCTGAAGATCGTGATCGACTGCGCTCACGGTGCGACCTACAAGGTGGCGCCTAGTGTATTCCGTGAGCTGGGGGCCGATGTCGTTGTGCTTTCTGCTCATCCTAACGGCCTGAACATCAATGAAAATTGCGGTTCGACCCATATGGAGCCGCTGCAAGCTGCTGTATTGGCCGAGCATGCTGATTTGGGTATCGCCTTTGACGGTGATGGTGACCGGGTTCAGATGGTTGATCATACCGGTGCTGTCGTCGATGGTGATGAGTTGCTGTTCATCATTGCTCGCGACCTGCATGAGCAGGGTAAGTTGCAGGGGGGGGTGGTCGGTACGCTGATGAGTAACCTGGGGTTGGAATTGGCCCTGGCGGATCTGGCAATTCCTTTTGTGCGGGCTAATGTTGGCGACCGGTACGTAATCTCGGAGTTGCTGGAGCGCAATTGGCTGGTGGGCGGTGAGAATTCGGGGCACATTGTCTGCTTCAACCACACCACCACCGGTGACGCGATCATTGCCGCATTGCAGGTATTGATGGCGCTGAAGACCCGCTCCGAGGGGTTGGCGCAATCGCGTCAGGCGCTGCGCAAGTGTCCTCAGGTGCTGATCAATGTGCGATTCGGCGGCGGTGCGAGCCCTCTTGATCATCCGTCCGTCAAGGAGGCAAGCGAGCGCGTTACCAAGGCTATGGCTGGTCGTGGACGTGTGCTGTTGCGCAAGTCCGGGACGGAGCCGCTGGTGCGGGTCATGGTCGAAGGCGAGGACGAAACACAGGTTCGCGGCTACGCCGAAGAGCTGGCAAAACTGGTTACTGAAGTTTCTGCCTGATTTCGGCTTGCCAGCCATGATTGTGTTGGGTAACATCTGCGCCCACTTTGACCGACGAGGTACAGCATGCGTCGCCCTATGGTAGCTGGTAACTGGAAGATGCACGGTACCCGCGCCAGCGTCGCTGAGCTGATCAATGGCCTTCGTCATCTGGCCTTGCCGAGCGATGTTGATGTAGCGGTATTCCCGTCTTGCTTGCATATCAATCAAGTGATTGATGGCTTGGAGGAAAAGTCGATTTCGGTCGGCGCGCAGAACTCTGCGGTGGAATCCATGCAAGGTGCGTTGACCGGTGAAGTTGCGCCGAGTCAGTTGGTGGATGCAGGCTGTTCTTTTGTGCTTGTCGGACACTCCGAGCGCCGCCAGATAATGGGCGAGCAGGACGGAATGCTGATTCGCAAGTTCGCAGCGGCACAGGCATGTGGCTTGATTCCAGTATTGTGCGTAGGGGAAACTCTTGAAGAGCGCGAAGCTGGAAAAACTCTTGAGGTTGTCGGGCGTCAGCTAGGCAGTATCATAGAGGAGCTGGGTGTTGGTGTCTTTGCAAAGGCAGTAATCGCTTACGAGCCGGTCTGGGCCATTGGTACCGGGCTGACTGCTTCGCCGCAACAGGCGCAGGATGTGCATGCAGCCATTCGCGCTCAGTTGGCGGCAGAGAATTCTGAGGTCGCACAAGGTGTGCGGCTTCTATACGGCGGCAGCGTGAAGGCGGCCAATGCGGTCGAACTGTTCGGCATGCCGGATATCGATGGGGGGCTCATTGGTGGGGCTTCCCTGAATGCAGATGAGTTCGGTGCGATTTGTCGCGCCGCGGGAAACTGAAAAAATGCTGGAAACAGTCGTAGTCGTTTTTCATCTGCTGGGTGCATTGGGCGTAGTTGCTCTGGTATTGCTGCAGCAGGGTAAAGGTGCGGATGCTGGCGCGTCTTTCGGAGCAGGTGCTTCAAATACTGTGTTCGGAAGCCAAGGTTCCTCTACCTTTCTTAGTAAGTTTACTGCTATACTTGCCGCCGGTTTCTTCATAACCAGCTTAGGGTTAGGTTACTTTGCTAAAGAGAAGGCTCACCAGCTGACTCAAGTAGGTTTGCCAAATCCAGCAGTGTTGGAAGTTCCAAAGCAACAACCGGCTTCTGATGATGTACCGGTGCTTCAAGAGCAAAAGTCGGCTACTCCAGCGACTGACGTGCCTCCAGCTCAAGAGCAAAAGTAAGAAGGGTTTCAAACGTAGTATTGCCGAGGTGGTGGAATTGGTAGACACGCAACCTTGAGGTGGTTGTGCCCATAGGGTGTAGGGGTTCGAGTCCCCTTCTCGGTACCAATTATCAGGAGAGCCCGCTGTTGCGGGCTTTCTTGTAGGTGGAAGGTTACATTGACCCTGTCAGGGATCGGTCGTATACTTCCGCCCCAGCTTTGTCGCGGGGTGGAGCAGTCTGGTAGCTCGTCGGGCTCATAACCCGAAGGTCGTCGGTTCAAATCCGGCCCCCGCAACCAGTTTAAGGAGCCCCTTTTAAGGGGCTTTTTGTTAGCTGGACACTTTCAACGCCGCTGTTCGACGGCGTTTCAAGGATGGGCGTTTCGCCCATTTTTTTATTTTGCACAGCATGCACATACATGCACGAGGGGGTTCAGGTGTCGAGCAAGCTAGAAGAGTTGCAGGCCTTGCTGGCCCCGGTGGTCGTGGCCCTAGGCTATGAATGCTGGGGTATTGAGTTTTCGGCTCAAGGTCGCCACTCAATGTTGCGCGTTTATATCGATAAAGAGGGCGGCGTGCTGGTGGACGATTGTGCCATTGTCAGCCGTCAGATCAGCGGTGTGCTGGATGTTGAAGATCCAATCGCCGTTGAATACACCCTTGAAGTTTCCTCGCCTGGCATGGAACGCCCGCTGTTCACTATTGAGCAGTTTGCAAAATTTGCCGGTGAACAAGTGAAGATCAAGCTGCGCTCGCCTTTTGAAGGCCGACGCAACTTTCAGGGCCTTCTGCGCGGTGTAGAAGAGCAGGACGTCGTGGTGCAGGTAGAAGACCATGAGTTCCTGTTGCCGATCGATATGATCGACAAGGCCAACATTATTCCCAGTTTTGACTGAGACGCGGATCCCGCGGATCCAATGGCTTGCGAAAGGCGAGGCGTACGATGAGCAAAGAAGTACTGCTGGTTGTTGAGTCGGTATCCAATGAAAAGGGCGTACCGGCAAACGTAATTTTTGAAGCGCTGGAGCTGGCTCTGGCCACTGCTACCAAAAAGCGTTTCGAGGACGAAGTCGATCTGCGTGTGGAAATCAATCGCCACACCGGTGCTTACGAGACATTCCGTCGCTGGACTGTCGTCGAAGAAGCAGACCTGGACGATCCGGCCATCGAAACCTGGCCGAGCAAGGTTGCAGAAACGCATCCTGGTGCTCAGGTTGGTGATGTAGTCGAAGAAAAGATCGAGTCCATTGAGTTCGGCCGCATCGCTGCACAGACTGCCAAGCAAGTCATCGTGCAGAAAGTTCGCGAAGCCGAGCGCGCTCAAGTCGTTGATGCCTATCGCGAGCGCCTGGGGGAAATCATCTCCGGCACCGTGAAGAAAGTGACCCGCGACAACGTGATCGTCGACCTGGGCAACAACGCTGAAGCGTTGCTGGCTCGCGAAGACATCATTTCTCGCGAAACCTTCCGGGTTGGCGTGCGTCTGCGTGCGCTGCTCAAGGAAATCCGCACCGAGAACCGCGGCCCGCAGCTGATCCTGTCGCGTACTGCGCCGGAAATGCTGATCGAGTTGTTCCGCATCGAAGTGCCGGAAATCGCTGAAGGCCTGATCGAAGTAATGGCAGCATCCCGTGACCCGGGTTCGCGCGCCAAGATCGCGGTCCGCTCCAAGGACAAACGCATCGACCCGCAAGGCGCTTGCATTGGTATGCGCGGTTCGCGCGTCCAGGCAGTGTCGGGTGAGTTGGGCGGTGAGCGTGTGGACATCGTCCTGTGGGACGACAACCCGGCTCAGTTTGTGATCAATGCAATGTCGCCGGCTGAAGTGGCGGCAATTATCGTTGACGAAGATGCCCATGCAATGGACATCGCCGTTGGCGCAGACAATCTGGCTCAGGCCATTGGTCGGGGTGGTCAGAACGTGCGTCTGGCTAGCCAGTTGACTGGCTGGACCCTGAACGTGATGACCGAATCGGACATCCAGGCTAAGCAGCAAGCAGAAACCGGCGACATCCTGCGCAACTTCATCGACGAGCTGGAAGTCGACGAAGACCTGGCACAGGTGCTGGTAGATGAAGGCTTTACCAGCCTGGAAGAGATTGCCTACGTACCGTTGGAAGAAATGCTCAACATCGACGGCTTTGACGAAGAAACCGTCAACGAGCTTCGCGCTCGCGCCAAGGATCGTTTGTTGACCAAAGCCATCGCTACTGAGGAAAAGCTGGCAGACGCCCATCCGGCCGAAGACCTGCTCTCGCTTGAGGGTATGGACAAGGATTTGGCGATGGAACTGGCGGTGCGCGGCGTAATTACCCGCGAAGACCTGGCCGAGCAGTCTATTGACGACCTGCTCGACATCGACGGCATTGACGATGATCGTGCCGGCAAGTTGATCATGGCCGCCCGAGCCCACTGGTTCGAGTAATTAGGCGCGGCCTGAGGAGAGAAGTGCATGACGCAAGTCACGGTGAAACAACTGGCCGATGAGGTCAAAACACCGGTAGAGCGCCTGTTGCAGCAGATGCGTGAGGCAGGTCTGCCGCACACCGCCGCCGAAGAACATGTGACTGACAGTGAGAAGCAATCTTTGCTGACTCACTTGAAAAGCAGCCACAAGGCGAAAGTGGAAGAACCACGCAAGATCACACTGCAGCGTAAAACCACCAGCACCCTGCGTGTTGCTGGCAGCAAAAGCATCAGTGTTGAAGTACGCAAAAAGAAAGTTTTCGTACAGCGCAGCCCGGAAGAAATTGAAGCCGAGCGCAAACGCGAACTGGACGAACGTCGCGCAGTAGAAAATGCTGCACGTCAGAAGGCTGAAGAAGAAGCCAAGCGTCGCGCCGAAGAAGACGCGCGTCGTCAGCCTGCTGCTGCGCAATCCGCTACTAACGACGCCGTTGCAGCACCTGCTGCAGTTGCCGAGCCAGTACGTGAAAGCGCGCCGGTTGTGGCTGCTGCACCAGCGCCGTCTGCCGATGTTCGCAACAAGCAGAACGAACAGCGCCGTCCGGACAAACCACGTGCCGATGATAACAGTCGTCGTGGCAGTAGCGATGGCGAGCGCAAAAACGCTCCGCATCGTGCTTCGGTCAAAGAGAAAGCGCCTGCTCCACGCGTTGCCCCACGTACTACCGACGAAGAAAGCGATGGCTTCCGTCGTGGTGGTCGCGGCAAGGCCAAGCTGAAGAAGCGCAACGCTCACGGTTTCCAGAGCCCAACCGGCCCTGTCGTGCGTGATGTGCAGATTGGCGAGACCATCACTGTTGGCGATCTCGCCAACCAGATGTCGGTCAAGGCTGCTGAAATCATCAAGTTCATGTTCAAACTGGGTACCCCAGCGACCATCAACCAGGTGCTTGATCAGGAAACTGCTCAGCTGGTAGCCGAAGAACTGGGCCACAAAGTGACCCTGGTCAGCGACACCGCCCTGGAAGATTCCCTGGCCGAGTCCCTGAAGTTTGAAGGTGAGACGTTCTCCCGTGCACCGGTTGTGACCGTAATGGGCCACGTTGACCACGGTAAAACCTCGCTGCTCGACTACATCCGTCGTGCCAAGGTAGCTGCTGGCGAAGCCGGCGGTATCACCCAGCACATCGGTGCATACCACGTTGAAACTGATCGCGGCATGGTCACTTTCCTCGATACCCCGGGTCACGCTGCGTTTACCGCAATGCGTGCTCGTGGTGCCAAGGCGACTGACATCGTGATCCTGGTCGTTGCAGCGGACGACGGCGTAATGCCGCAGACCATTGAAGCGGTTCAGCACGCCAAAGCTGCCGGTGTTCCACTGGTGGTTGCAGTGAACAAAATCGACAAGCCGGGCGCTGATCTCGATCGCATCCGTAGCGAACTGTCGGTTCACGGCGTGACTTCGGAAGAGTGGGGCGGCGACACCCCGTTCGTATCGGTTTCGGCGAAAGTCGGTACTGGCGTGGACGAATTGCTCGAAGCTGTTCTGCTGCAAGCTGAAGTCCTCGAACTGAAAGCGACTCCATCGGCCCCAGGCCGTGGCGTCGTGGTTGAATCGCGTCTCGACAAAGGTCGTGGCCCGGTTGCTACCGTTCTGGTTCAAGACGGTACCCTGCGCCAAGGCGACATGGTACTGGTCGGTTCGAACTATGGCCGTGTACGTGCCATGCTCGACGAGAACGGCAAGCCAATCAAGGAAGCCGGTCCTTCCATCCCTGTCGAGATCCTCGGCCTGGACGGTACCCCGGACGCTGGCGATGAGATGAGTGTGCTGTCGGACGAGAAGAAAGCCCGTGAAGTGGCTCTGTTCCGTCAAGGCAAGTTCCGCGAAGTCAAGCTGGCCCGCGCTCACGCTGGCAAGCTTGAAAACATCTTCGAGAACATGGGGCAGGCAGAGAAGAAGACGCTCAACATCGTCCTCAAATCCGACGTCCGTGGTTCGCTGGAAGCGTTGAATGGTGCCTTGAACGGCCTGGGTAACGACGAAGTGCAAGTGCGTGTCGTTGGTGGCGGCGTCGGTGGTATCACCGAGTCCGACGCTAACCTGGCGCTGGCCTCCAACGCTGTACTGTTCGGCTTCAACGTGCGTGCCGATGCTGGCGCTCGCAAGATCGTCGAGCAGGAAGGTCTGGATATGCGTTACTACAACGTGATCTACGACATCATCGAAGACGTCAAGAAAGCCCTCACCGGTATGCTGGGCAGCGATGTTCGCGAGAACATCCTGGGTACCGCTGAAGTGCGTGACGTGTTCCGTTCGCCGAAGTTTGGCGCGATCGCCGGTTGCATGGTTATCGAAGGTGTTGTTCACCGTAACCGTCCAATCCGTGTACTGCGTGAAGACATCGTTATCTTCGAAGGCGAGCTGGAATCCCTGCGCCGCTTCAAGGATGACGCTTCCGAAGTACGTGCCGGCATGGAATGCGGTATCGGCGTCAAGAGCTACAACGACGTCAAAGCTGGCGACAAGATCGAAGTCTACGAGAAGGTCCAGGTTGCTCGCAGCCTCTAACTCGCGCACTTCAAGGGCCACGGCGAGCCGCCGCATGCAAGTGCGCGGCACGGCGTCAGGACTCTAAACGCAACGCCCGGTCTGGCTTTTGTCAGGCCGGGCGTTTGCCGCTTTCAGACCCCACGGGTTTCACCGTGTGGCAGTAACAGGTAACAAGACATGGCAAAAGAATACAGCCGTACCCAACGTATCGGCGATCAGATGCAGCGTGAGCTGGCACAGCTGATCCGTCGTGAAGTCAAAGACCCGCGCGTCGGCCTGGTCACCATTACCGCTGTTGAAGTCAGCCGTGACGTCGGTCACGCCAAGATCTTCATCACCGTGATGGGTCAGGACAACGCCGAAGACATCGCGCAAAGCATCAAGGTGCTCAACTCAGCCGCCGGCTTCCTGCGCATGCAGTTGGCTCGTGAAATGAAGTTGCGCAGCGTTCCTCAGTTGCACTTCCACTACGACGAAAGCGTCGTGCGTGGTGCTCATCTGTCGGCATTGATCGAACGTGCGGTAGCTGAAGACAATCAGCATCCGGTTGCGGCAGAAGCCGAAGACACCAAGGAGTAATCGGTGGCTCAGGTCAAACGTATCCGTCGTAACGTCAGCGGTATCATCCTGCTCGACAAGCCACTGGGGTTTACCTCCAATGCGGCGTTGCAGAAGGTTCGCTGGTTGCTGAACGCCGAGAAGGCCGGGCACACCGGCAGTCTCGATCCGCTGGCCACCGGCGTGTTGCCGTTGTGCTTCGGTGAGGCCACCAAGTTTTCGCAATACCTGCTCGATTCCGACAAGGGTTACGAAACCCTGGCGCAACTGGGCAAGACCACCACCACGGCCGATGCCGAGGGTGATGTTTTGCTTGAGCGCCCGGTGACCGTTGGTCGCGCCGATGTCGAAGCGGTGCTGCCGAAATTTCGTGGGCAAATCAGTCAGATACCGCCCATGTACTCGGCGCTCAAACGTGATGGCCAGCCGTTGTACAAGCTGGCCAGGGCAGGTGAAGTAGTGGAGCGCGAACCGCGTTCTGTTACTATTACGCGCTTGGAATTACTGGCCTTTGAAGGCGATACTGCGCGGCTTGCAGTGGATTGCACCAAAGGTACCTATATCCGCACCCTGGTGGAGGATATCGGTGAGCAACTCGGTTGTGGCGCTTACGTTGCTGAACTGCGACGTACCCAGGCCGGGCCTTTCACGCTTGCCCAGACGGTCACGCTTGAAGAGTTGGAAGCGGTACATGCCGAAGGCGGCAACGAAGCGGTCGACCGCTTCCTGATGCCATCGGACAGCGGCCTGCTGGATTGGCCACTGTTGCAGTTCTCGGAGCACAGCTCGTTCTACTGGCTTAACGGCCAACCGGTACGAGCCCCGGATGCACCGAAGTTCGGCATGGTACGGGTACAGGATCACAATGGTCGCTTCATCGGTATCGGTGAAGTGAGCGAAGACGGGCGCATCGCGCCACGTCGACTGATTCGGTCAGAATGACCGAACGAGGGTGGCTGTTAACAGGCACGGTCACTACTCATTTTTAGATACAGGGATTTGTCCCTGGCCTGTTGAAGCTGTTTCTTTGAAACAGTTTCCTGATAAAAGGATTGCCTCATGGCTCTCGACGTTCAAGAAAAAGCTCAAATCGTAGCTGACTACCAGCAAGCTGTTGGTGACACTGGTTCGCCAGAAGTGCAAGTTGCACTTCTGACCCACAACATCAACAAGCTGCAAGGTCACTTCAAGGCCAACGGTAAAGATCACCACTCCCGTCGTGGTCTGATCCGCATGGTAAACCAGCGTCGTAAGCTGCTGGACTACCTGAAAGGCAAGGATCTGGGTCGTTACCAGACTCTGATCGGTCGCCTGGGTCTGCGTCGCTAATAAGCGATTGCGCTAGAGGTTGGTTGTCTGTCGTACGCCAGTGGGTTTCCCGCTGGCGCATGGCAGGCTCCCAGCCTCAAGTTTTATCTGGATACCTGCTTTACCTGGACAATGACAGTCGGGCCGATTCCCGGCGTTGCCCAAGAATTTCGCAAGAAGACAAGTTCCCCAAGAGCCACAAAAGAAGGTAGGACACCGTGAACCCGGTAATCAAAAAATTCCAGTTCGGTCAGTCGACCGTTACCCTCGAGACTGGCCGTATCGCCCGTCAGGCCTCCGGCGCAGTATTGGTCACCGTTGACGACGACGTCAGCGTATTGGTGACTGTGGTCGGCGCCAAGCAAGCCGATCCAGGCAAGGGCTTCTTCCCTCTGTCCGTTCACTACCAGGAAAAGACTTACGCTGCCGGTAAGATCCCTGGCGGTTTCTTCAAGCGTGAAGGCCGTCCTTCCGAGAAAGAAACCCTGACTTCCCGACTGATCGACCGTCCGATCCGTCCGCTGTTCCCAGAAGGCTTCATGAACGAAGTGCAGGTTGTCTGCACCGTCGTTTCCACCAGCAAGAAAACCGATCCGGACATCGCTGCGATGATCGGTACCTCGGCTGCCCTGGCTATCTCCGGCATTCCTTTCGATGGCCCTATCGGCTGTGCACGCGTTGCGTTCCACGAAAGCACCGGCTACCTGCTGAACCCGACTTACGAACAACAGAAAGCTTCGAGCCTGGACATGGTCGTTGCCGGTACGTCGGAAGCCGTGTTGATGGTTGAATCGGAAGCCAAAGAGCTGACCGAAGACCAGATGCTGGGCGCGGTACTGTTTGCTCACGACGAGTTCCAGGTTGTGATCAACGCCGTTAAAGAACTGGCTGCCGAAGCGGCCAAGCCAACCTGGACCTGGACTCCACAGCCAGAAGCCACCGCTCTGCTGGGCGCCATCCGTGCCGAGTTCGGCGACGCGATCTCCCAGGCTTACACCATCACCATCAAGGCCGACCGTTACGCTCGCCTGGGTGAGCTGAAAGACCAGGTCGTTGCCAAGCTGTCCGGTGAAGAAGGCCAGCCTTCTTCCAGCGAAGTCAAAGCGGCTTTCGGCGAAATCGAATACCGCACCGTTCGCGAAAACATCGTAAACGGCAAGCCACGTATCGACGGTCGCGACACCAAGACCGTACGTCCGTTGAACATCGAAGTCGGTGTTCTGCCTAAGACCCACGGTTCGGCACTGTTCACCCGTGGCGAAACCCAGGCTCTGGTTGTTGCAACACTGGGCACCGCCCGTGACGCACAACTGCTGGACACCCTGGAAGGCGAGAAAAAAGACCCGTTCATGCTGCACTACAACTTCCCTCCGTTCTCGGTAGGTGAGTGTGGTCGCATGGGTGGCGCTGGTCGTCGCGAAATCGGTCACGGCCGTCTGGCCCGTCGTTCGATTGCAGCAATGTTGCCTGCTGCCGACGTGTTCCCGTACACCATCCGCGTGGTGTCGGAAATCACCGAATCCAACGGTTCGAGCTCAATGGCTTCCGTTTGCGGCGCTTCCCTGGCGCTGATGGATGCTGGCGTTCCGATGAAGGCACCGGTTGCCGGTATCGCCATGGGTCTGGTTAAAGAAGGCGAGAAATTCGCCATCCTGACCGACATCCTGGGTGACGAAGACCACCTGGGCGACATGGACTTCAAAGTAGCCGGTACCGCCAAAGGTGTGACCGCGCTGCAGATGGACATCAAGATCAAAGGCATCACCGAAGAAATCATGGAAATCGCTCTGGGCCAAGCCCTGGAAGCGCGCCTGAACATCCTCGGTCAGATGAACCAGATCATTGGCCAGTCGCGTACCGAACTGTCGGAAAACGCTCCGACCATGATCGCGATGAAAATCGACACCGACAAAATCCGTGATGTCATCGGTAAAGGCGGCGCGACCATTCGTGCGATCTGTGAAGAGACCAAGGCTTCGATCGACATCGAAGACGACGGCTCGATCAAGATCTTCGGCGAGACCAAAGAAGCTGCTGAAGCTGCACGTCAGCGCGTTCTGGGCATCACCGCAGAAGCTGAAATCGGCAAGATCTACGTCGGTAAGGTTGAGCGCATCGTCGACTTCGGCGCATTCGTCAACATCCTGCCTGGCAAGGACGGTCTGGTTCACATCTCGATGTTGAGCGACGCTCGCGTAGAGAAAGTGACCGACATCCTGAAAGAAGGCCAGGAAGTGGAAGTACTGGTACTGGACGTGGACAACCGCGGCCGTATCAAGCTGTCCATCAAAGACGTAGCAGCAGCCAAGGCTTCGGGCGTTTAATCACTCCCCACGCCTGACCGCTTCAACGTTATAAAAAATGCCCCGCAGTGAACGCTGCGGGGCATTTTTTTGCCTGCAAAAAAATGAGACGAGCCATGAAGTTGCCTGACCCCAAAGTCAGTGCTAGGTTTAGCCCACTGCCCGTGTAGCTCAGTTGGTAGAGCAGCGCACTCGTAACGCGAAGGTCGCAGGTTCGATTCCTGTCTCGGGCACGAGCGACACGTTGTTTTCATATGATCCCGAATGGTTCTGAAGGCCAGACAAACCGGGCTTCAAACGGTTTTTTTGCGTCAGAGAGATCCTTGATGATCCAGATCCATCTTCCATTCCCCAGATCAAAGAGAACGCCATGACCGTTAAAGAATTGACCCAAGAAGCCAGGCACGCAGAAGCGCTGAAGAAGTACTTGCTGGAATCGCCTCAGCTAGCCGAAGAGATCAAGGACTTGCCCGCCGACGATCAGAAAGACCAGATCCAGTGGGCATTCGAGGATGAGGCAGAGTCTCAGGGCTTGCAGCCGTGGGAACTGACGCTCAAGTACACCTCAACCCCTGAAGAGTTCGAGGCTGCGCGCCTTGTTCTGCACAAGGAGGCTGCCGAGGTGTTGGGCGTCGAGTGGGAAGAGTACTGCGAGATGAACAATCTGGTGGTCTGACAAAAACGCCAGCCTCACGAGGCTGGCGTTTTTCATTCACTAGGCGTTATCAAAGGCTCAGGCGCATCGACAGATCGACAGCCTTCACATCCTTGGTCATCGCACCAATCGAGATGTAATCCACCCCGGTTTCGGCTATCGGTAGCAGCGTGCTTTCGTTGATACCGCCGCTGGCCTCCAGTTTCGCCTTGCCGCCGTTCAGGCGCACGGCTTCGCGCATGTCATCCAGACTCAACTCATCGAGCATGATGATGTCGGCACCGGCCGCCAGGGCTTCCTTCAGCTCGTCCAGGCTTTCCACTTCGATCTCCACCGGTTTGCCCGGGGCGATCTTGTGCGCGGCTTTGATCGCCTCCGGGATGCCACCGCAGGCGGCTATATGGTTTTCCTTGATCAGGAAGGCGTCGTACAGGCCGATGCGGTGGTTGTGGCAACCGCCGCAGGTCACGGCGTACTTCTGCGCCAGACGCAGCCCCGGCAAGGTTTTACGGGTGTCGAGCAACTTCACCTGAGTCTCGGCAACGTAATCCGCCAGGTGCTGCGCGCGCGTGGCCACGCCAGACAGCAACTGCAGGAAGTTCAGTGCACTGCGTTCGCCCGTCAGTAGCGAGCGCGCCGGGCCTTCGAGGTGGAACAGCACCTGATTGGGTTTCACCCGCTCGCCATCGCGCACCTCCCAGTGCACCGCAACACGTGGATCCAGCTGCCGAAACACTGCATCAACCCAGGCTGTGCCGCAGATGACGGCAGCGTCGCGGGTGATGATCGTGGCTTTGGCCAGGCGTTCGGCCGGGATCAGCTGTGCGGTGATGTCGCCGCTGCCGATGTCTTCGAGCAACGCACGGCGCACGTTGGCTTCGATTTCGGCGGTCAAATCGGCGAGACGTAGATTCGGCATAACGGACTCCACAAACAAAGTGGCCCGATTATAGGGCCATGGCACTGGGCAACCCAAGGCATCAGAGGCGTTCCCATCGCTCTGAAACCTGCATTTGGTCGATTCACCTGAGTAATCGGCACTCAGTCAGCGTCTGCCATAAGCGTCTATTTCAATGGGAAACGCAGAGTCTGCTGGTAGAGGGGGCATCTTTTGCAAGATAATCCGCCTTGCTTTTGACGTCATGGCTTTGACGTGGATTTGGATTGACGACTTCGAAGACTCACCGTTTCAGGAGGCCTGAATGCACAACGACGGGAATGTAGTGCCTTTGCACAAGGTCGCTACCGACCAGGCGACTCCCTCGCCGCTCGCCCGCCTGCCTGTGATTCTGCTTCAGGTTCGTGACAAGGCCGCTCAACAGCTCAGGCATGGTTTGCAGGAACTGTTCGATAACGCCGACGACACGCTGTTCGAAATGGCCGACCGGGCCCGCAATGACGTCGAACAGAACCTCTTCTTCGAAGCCATGCGCGACTTGCGCCTCAAGCGCAAAAACATCGAACGCGGCTTTCTTGAACAATTCTTCGAGGCTTTTGTCAGCCTTACCCAGTGCGACATCATTCAGTCTGCCTTGCCCCAGGCGTTGACCTTCGACGCCTCGGTGGCGCTGCCCGATGACGACGTGGAGCGCAGCGTGGCAGTGGAGGCGATGGTCAGCAAAGTGCTGAACCGCGACGGCTTCACCCTGGACCAACTGACTGCCCGACTCAGCGCACTGCTGGGCAGGGAACTGCTTGATCAGCACAATCCCATGGGGCCGGCGATGCTCTGCGAGTACTTTATGCAGGCCGGGCGCAACCTGGGGGTGGAGATCAAGGTCAAGCTGATCATCCTCAAACTGTTCGAACGCTATGTGCTCAGGGATGCCAATCAGCTCTACGCCGAAGCCAATCAGTTGCTGATCGCCACCGGTGTTCTGCCCGACCTTAAGCCCGCCCCTGCGCGTCGGGTCACGGATCGTGCAACTGCCGGCGTTCGTACTGAACCCGCACAGGCCAACACTCGCGTCGGTGGCCCGCCGACCGACGACAGCGTGCAGGAAGCCTTCGCGGCGTTGCAGGAGTTGCTGTTTCACGTGCGTGGCAGTGTCGCGCCAACCCTTGAAGCCAGTGCCCAGACACAGCCGATTTCCACCCATGACCTAATGCGCCTGCTCTCGCACTTGCAGCAATACGTGCCGGCGCCGGCAGCCCAGGACGACTTCGATCTGCGAAACCAGCTCGAACAACTGCTGACCCGGGTCAGCGTCAAAAGTGGCAAGTCCCGCGTGGTCGGGGTGGCTGACGAAGACGTGATCAACCTGATCGCCATGCTCTTCGAATGCATCCTCGATGACCGCAACCTGCCGGACTCGCTCAAGGCGTTGATCGGCCGCTTGCAGATCCCGATGCTGAAAGTGGCGGTGCTCGACAAGAGCTTCTTCAGCCGCAGCAGTCACCCGGCCCGGCGCCTGCTCAATGAAATCGCCACCGCAGCCATGGGCTGGGGCGAGTGCGATGACCATGAGCGCGACAGCCTGTATCTGCGCATCGAGCAAGTGGTGCAACGGTTGCTGAACGATTTTGTCGATGATCCGGCGGTCTTTTCCGAATTGCTCGCGGATTTTCTCGCCTTCACCAGCGACGAGCGCCGTCGCAGTGAGCTGCTGGAGCAACGTACCCGTGACGCCGAAGAAGGCCGCGCCAGGACTGATCTGGCCCGCCAGCGCGTCGAGCAGGTGCTGAATCAGGCCTTGTTGGGCAAAGTGTTGCCGCAACGGGTGGTGGTGTTTGTCCAGGAAGCGTGGAGCCAGGTACTGCTGCTGACCTGTCTCAAGCACGGCGATCAGTCGGCCGAGTGGCACGCTGATGTGCGGTCCATGGAGCAATTGATCTGGAGCGTGCAACGTCATGATGAATCCGATGTGAGCTTGCGCTTGTTGGCGCTGGTGCCCGGCTTGCTCAAGTCGTTGCGCGACGGGCTGAGCAGTTCGGCCTTTGATCCGTTCGCCACCAGCGAATTTTTCAGTGAGCTGGAAGCCTTGCACGTTCAGCTGGTCGAACGTCCAGGGCAAAAGCTTGAGCAGTCTGTCGATACACCGGTAATGGTCGAAGTGCTGCAGGGAATCGTCCTGCGAACCGCCGACGAAGGGCCGGTCGATACGGCGTCATTGCGCTTGCCGGAGGACGATGCCGGTCTGCTTCAGGTTGATCAACTGCGGTTGGGGTGCTGGGTCGAGTTTCAGGAAGACGAGGAAAACACCCTTCGCTGCAAGCTGGCGGCGATCATTGAAGCCACCGGCAAGTACATTTTCGTCAATCGCACCGGGATGAAAGTGCTGGAGCGCAGCCGCACCGGTCTGGCGCTGGAATTTCGTCGTGGCGCGGTGCGCGCGCTGGACGACACCTTGCTGTTCGACCGGGCGCTGGAGTCGGTGATCGGCAACCTGCGGCGCCTCAATCGCGGCAAGTGATCGCGCCCCGAGGGTCTATCACGGCATACTGGGCGCCAACACAGTCGTCGTTGAAGGAACCTGTATGCAGTTGGACCCCGCGAGCGGTTGGTGTCAGGGCGTAGATATTTGCCCCTCGCCCAACTTCAATGCGCGCCCCTCGGGCGAAATTTCCCTGCTGGTGATCCACAACATCAGCCTGCCGCCAGCGCAGTTCGCTACCGGCAAGGTGCAGGAATTTTTCCAGAACCGTCTGGATGTCACGGAGCACCCCTACTTTGAAGGGATCGCCGACCTGCGTGTGTCTGCGCATTTTCTGATCGAACGTGACGGCACTGTCACTCAGTTTGTCTCTTGTCTTGAACGTGCCTGGCATGCCGGCGTCTCGAGTTTCGAAGGGCGGGAAACCTGTAACGATTTTTCCGTGGGCATCGAACTTGAAGGCACGGATGATCTGCCGTTCACCGACGCTCAGTATCAAGCGTTGACGACCCTGACCCGGCAGCTGCAAAGCACGTTCACGGGTATCACCGCACAACGCATCTGCGGGCATAGCGACATCGCACCCGGGCGTAAAACCGATCCGGGGCCGGCGTTCGACTGGGCACGCTATCGCGCTGCCCTGGCACAAGAGGAACAACAATGAGTTTTCTGGTGTTGCTGTTGGCGGTCTGGATCGAGAAGTTCTCGGCCCTGCGTCATCGGGTTCAGCTCGATGGTGGATGGGTTCGCGAGCTGAATAAGCTTGAGGTCAATCCACGTCTGGCGAAAAGTCCGTGGCTGATTTTGCTGATACTGGTGTTGATGCCAGTGGCACTGCTGGGTTTGCTGCTGCTGGTACTGGACCCGGTGGCTTACGGTCTGCTGGCGTTGCCGGTGCACCTGCTGGTGGTGATTTACAGTCTCGGTCGCGGTGATCTGCTGGCCGGTCTCGGGCCGTTTCGCGATGCCTGGCGCCGGGAAGACCTGGAAGCGGCCGCTCTTGTGGCGAACCGCGACCTGGGTATCTGCGCCGATAGCGGCGAGCAACTGCTGGAACGGGTCCAAGGGCATCTGCTGTGGGAGGCGTATCAGAGCTTTTTTGCGGTGATTTTCTGGTACTTCCTGTTGGGTCCGGTCGCAGCCCTGAGCTATCGACTGCTGGCCCTGGCCGAAGAACATGGGCAGAACCCGGCCGTGGTCGAGCGCGCGGCAAAACTGCGTCATGCGTTCGACTGGGTGCCGGTGCGTTTGCTGGCGGCGAGTTTTGCGTTGGTCGGCAACTTTGTCGCGGTCAGCCGAGTGATGCTGCACGAACTGCTGAACTGGAACATCAGCGCCGCCCAATTGATCGAGAAGGTCGGGCTGGTGGCCGGTGAAATCCCGGCACCGGTGGTCGGGCCTGACGGCATCAACAGCCTCGACCGAATCTGGGAACTGCTGCTGCGCGCGGCGGTGCTCTGGTACGCCGGTTTTGCGTTGTGGACCGTCCTTCCGTAAACACACTGAACCCTGTAATTGAATGGACTCGCCCACGCCGAGGCGTCAATGCGCCACGGTGGCAGTCTAAACAGCCAACGACAGCGAGGGCGAGTCCATGAAAAAGCATACTTCGATTGATCAATCC
>NZ_LMCV01000008.1:0-131783 GCF_001424925.1 Pseudomonas sp. Root329
GAGATGCGGCGCAATGAGCTTGGGCGCATGCCCCAGCTTTGCGACCTCCTGCGCCATGTAGTGGGCGCCACCACAGGCTTCCATCACGACGGTGCAGGATTCGAGGTTCGCCAAATGCTGGATGAGCGCCACCCGGTTAAATTTTTTGCGGTAAAGCTCATGACCACGATCATCTTGTGCATGCAGATGAAAGGTGTGTTTTCCCAGGTCGATGGCGGCAATAGCTACTTTCATGGCAACGGTCTCCGGTGAGCCCCCTGTGAAAGCTTAGTGGGCGATCACAGAGGGCAGCGAGGGTAGCCATTTCATTATTAGACCGAGTGTTTAACCCTCATCCCCCTCATCATCATCCCCACCATCAACCTTCATCCCCAATTCCTTGATCTTGCGCGTCAGGGTATTACGCCCCCAACCCAGCAAAACCGCAGCATCGCGGCGGCGGCCGGCGGTGTGTTTGAGGGCGGTTTCGATCATAATCCGCTCGAAGGCTGGTACGGCGCTGTCGAGCAGGCTCGACTGACCGCGAGCCAACGCCTGATCAGCCCACTGGCGCAGCGCTTGCTCCCAGTTGGTCACCGGCGCCGAATCCTGCGGCAGGTTCAGCAGCTCCGGCGGCAGGTCGCTGATGTGCACTTCGCGACCCGAAGCCATCACCGTGATCCAGCGGCAGGTGTTCTCCAGCTGTCGCACGTTGCCGCCCCACGGCAGGTTCTTCAGGTATTCCTCGGTTTCGCTTTTCAGCAGCTTCGGCTCCACCGCCAGTTCTTGCGCGGCGCGGCTGAGGAAGTGCTTGGCCAGGGTCGGGATGTCTTCGCGACGGTCCGACAGCCGTGGAATGTGGATGCGGATCACGTTGAGGCGGTGGAACAAGTCCTCACGGAATTTCCCGGCGTGTACCAGGGTTTCCAGATTCTGGTGAGTCGCGGCGATGATTCGCACATCGACCTTCACCGGTACATGGCCGCCGACGCGATAGAACTCGCCGTCCGCCAACACCCGCAGCAAACGAGTCTGGGTGTCTGCCGGCATGTCGCCGATTTCATCGAGGAACAGCGTGCCGCCGTCAGCCTGTTCAAAGCGCCCGCGACGCAGGTTGGCCGCACCGGTGAACGCGCCTTTCTCATGGCCGAACAGCTCGGATTCCATCAGGTCTTTCGGGATCGCCGCCATGTTCAGCGCAATGAACGGCGAAGCCGCGCGAGGGCTGTGACGGTGCAGCGCGTGCGCCACCAGCTCTTTACCGGTACCGGATTCACCGTTGATCAGCACAGTGATGTTGGAGTGACTCAAGCGCCCGATGGCGCGAAACACTTCCTGCATCGCCGGTGCTTCACCGATGATTTCCGGGGTGCGGGTCAAGGCGACCGGGACTTCCAGGCCTTGCTGTTCCTGGGCGTGTTGGTTCGCGCGTTTGACCAGCGACACCGCTTCGTCAACGTCGAACGGCTTGGGTAGGTATTCAAACGCGCCGCCCTGATAGGACGCGACAGCGCTGTCCAGATCGGAATGAGCGGTCATGATGATGACCGGCAGCCGTGGGTGTTGTTCGCGAATCCGCGCCAGAAGGTCCAGACCGCTGGCACCCGGCATGCGAATGTCGGAGATGATCACGTCCGGCTGCTGGCGCGCCAGGCGGCTCATCACGCCATCGGCGCTGTCGAAGCTTTGCGTGGTCATGCCTTCTTGCTGCAAGGCTTTTTCCAGGACCCAACGGATAGAACGGTCGTCATCGACGATCCACACGGTTTCACTACGGCTCATGTCGATGTGGCTCCTTGTTCCAGTGGCAGAAAGATCGAGAAGGTGGTGTGGCCTGGATGGCTGTCACATTCGATCAGGCCCTGGTGCTGGCTGATGATGTTCTGGGTAATGGCCAGGCCCAGCCCGGTACCGTCCGGGCGGCCGCTGACCATGGGAAAGAAGATGGTTTCCTGCAACTCCGCGGGAATGCCCGGGCCGTTGTCGATGATTTCGATCTTGGTCACCAGGCGATGGCGCACGTGGCCGATGGTGAACTGGCGCATGGCGCGGGTCCGCAGGCTGATGCGGCCAAGGCGCAGCTCGTTCTGGCTGCTGATGGCCTGCATCGCATTGCGCACGATGTTCAGCACCGCCTGAATCATTTGTTCGCGGTCGATCAATACGTCGGGAATGCTCGGGTCGTAGTCGCGCACCAAAGTGATGCAACCCTGGCTTTCGGCCTCCACCAGATGACAAACGCGTTCCAGCACTTCGTGGACGTTGCACATCGCCAGTGACGGCAGCTTATTGGAACCAAGCATGCGATCGACCAGATTGCGCAGGCGATCGGCCTCTTCAATGATCACGTTGGTGTAGTCGCGCAGGCTTTCTTCCGGCAGTTCGCGGGCGAGCAATTGCGCCGCGCCGCGAATCCCGCCGAGAGGATTCTTGATTTCGTGAGCGAGGCCGCGCACCAGCATCTTGCTGGTTTCCTGCTTCGACAGCTGCGCCTCTTCCTTGGTGATGCGCAGCAAGCGGTCACGGGGGTGGACTTCCAGCAGCAGCATCGTGGCGCCGTTGGCCAGGATGGGCGTTACCGCGTAGTCGACGGTCAGCGTCTGGCCGGTGAGGGCGGTGAGCATCGCTTCACGCTTGGTGAACGGGTGGGCCTGCTGGACCGCTTGGCGCAGGGAGTTCAGCGCCTCGGTGGATTCGGTGAACAACTCACTGATGAACTGCCCATGGCTACGCTGACCACTGATGGCCAGGAGCATCTCCGCCGCCGGGTTCATGTACTCGAGGCGCAGTTCGGCGTCGAGCAGAATGGTGGCGGTGGTCAGGTTGTCGAGTAGCAATCGATGCAGTGCGTCGCTAATGGTCATCAGGACCTCTTTTGGAGCAGGGCGCGCGCATGAATAAAGCGCTGATACGAGGAAAATGCAAAAACCAAACCAAGGCTCCGAAAAGAAGCGTTTAAGGCCTGAAACGGGCGTTTGACGCTCGTTTGCGTGGCGTTCTGCCAGCTTTGACGGGTACTTTCGAACCAAAATGGGTTGGAATGTGAGTACGGTGCAACCAATTGCACCAATATAGTGCGCAAACCTGAACGGCGTTAGAAGAAGCGCAGGAAGGGATTTTTTTCTTCTACGGGTTTGTCTTTGAGCGGGCACTCCGGCCGTTGGCCGTAGTCGGCAGGGGCGCAGGGTTTGACCTGACGCTTCTGCGCGAGGGAGATGCGCAGCATATGGAACGGCTGGTTGGCGGTGCGCTCGACCGTGCGGCCCTGCTCGTCGAGGATTTCCACGGAGAGGTTATGGCCGCCACGATCGATGTTGCTCAGGGCAAATACTGGGCTCAGGCCGGGTGCTGCGGTGGGTTGGCCGTCGAGCAACAGTTGGTAGCGATGGCCTCGCTGCAGGCCGGGTTCACTGGTGACGCTGACGATAATCTCGCCAGCACTGCTGCGCACCGTGGCGTCTGGCTCCGGCACCAGTACTCTCAGCAGGTCGTAGTGGAACAGTGGTTTTGTTTCGGTCTTCTTTCCAGCATTCGCCGGTGCGGCGCCGCCAGGGTTGGCGGACATGCGATTGCTCGTCGCCAGCGGCACGCGCTTGGCGTTGCCGGAACCTGGCTGATCGGTGTAGACCCGATTGCCCTGGGCGTCGACGTAGGTGAACACCTCGGCCGTCACCGGCAGGGCGATCAAGCAGGTGATCAGCAGCCACAGCCTCACGGCTTATGCACCCGTTGTACGGTGAACGTCACGGTGGGGCTTTGCTGGACGATGTTCTCTCCATCGATCACCTGCACCGCGAGGCTGTGTTCGCCGCGATCGACGTTCACCAGTTGCAGGATCGGCACGTTGCTCGGCTGGCCGTAAGGTTGATCGTCCAGCAAGAGCCTGAGCAGATGAGGGCCTTGCAGGCGGGGTTTGATCAACACGTTGACGGTGAAGGTGCCGTTGTTGGCACGCAGCGCTTCGGTAGTGGGTAAGTTGGTCAACTCCAGCACCTCGTAAGCGCTGCGCGGCTGTTCGCGGCTGGTGGCTTCGACAGGTGGCGCAGAAGGGGCTTGAGGCTCAACCCTGTTAAGCGGTGGCAACTCGACTGGCTGAGCCTTCACGCCATCGGGCGGTTGATTGCTGTAGGCGGTGTTGCCGTCGGCGTCGGTGTACTTATAGATCTGCGCTGCGGCGGGCAGGGCGATCAACAGCAACATCAGTAGAAAACCACGACCCATAAAATTGACCGGAAGCGAAAGCATTGAGGTGCAGCATAGGTCAGGGCTGGCAATAGACCCAAGTCGTTAACATTTGGGCATGATTTGACAAGGCCTGTCAGGCGACGCGAAACCCTGTGGGAGCGAGCTTGCTCCGGGCGGCGTTCCGACGATGACGGTGCATCAGCCAACATCAATGTTGGATGAAAAACCGCAATCGTCGGAACGCCGCCCGGAGCAAGCTCGCTCCCACAGGGGCATTGTCAGCCGTTGAATAGCGCCCACAAAAAAGGCCTCCCGAAGGAGGCCTCTTTTTTGTCACGCCGCTTGCGCAGGCGCTACTGGATTAGCAGCTGTAGTACAGCTCGTATTCCAGTGGGTGTACGAAGGTACGTACTTTGATTTCTTCTTCGCTTTTCAGAGCGATGTAAGCGTCGATGAAGTCGTCGCTGAAAACGCCGCCTTTGGTCAGGAACGCACGACCTTTGTCCAGCTCTTCCAGGGCTTCTTTCAGGCTGCCGCAAACTTGTGGGATCTCTTTCGCCTCTTCAGGCGGCAGGTCATACAGGTTTTTGTCAGCAGCGTCGCCAGGGTGGATCTTGTTCTGGATACCGTCCAGGCCGGCCATTACCAGGGCAGCGAAGGCCAGGTACGGGTTAGCTGCTGGATCCGGGAAGCGAGCTTCGATACGGCGAGCGCGAGGGCTGGACACGTAAGGAATACGGATCGAAGCGGAACGGTTGCGAGCCGAGTAGGCCAGCATTACTGGGGCTTCGAAACCTGGGACCAGACGCTTGTAGGAGTTGGTCGACGGGTTGGTGAAGCCGTTCAGCGCTTTACCGTGCTTGATGATGCCGCCGATGAAGTACAGAGCGGTGTCGGACAGGCCGGCATAGCCTTCGCCAGCGAAGGTGTTCTTGCCATCTTTGGCGATGGACAGGTGAACGTGCATACCCGAACCGTTGTCGCCGTACAGAGGCTTAGGCATGAAGGTCGCGGTGCGGCCGTATGCATCAGCAACGTTGTGTACGCAGTACTTCAGGGTCTGAACTTCGTCAGCCTTGGCAACCAGGGTGTTGAACTTCACGCCGATTTCGTTCTGGCCAGCAGTTGCCACTTCGTGGTGGTGAACTTCGATGACCAGGCCCATTTCTTCCATGGCGTTGCACATGGAGGTACGGATTTCGTGGTCGTGGTCGAACGGCGGAACCGGGAAGTAGCCACCTTTGACGCCTGGACGGTGGCCTTTGTTGCCGCCTTCCACGTCCTGGTCGGACATCCACGAACCTTGTTCGGAGTAGATCTTGAACATCGAGCCGGAGATATCGGACTTGAACTTCACTTCGTCGAAGATGAAGAATTCAGGCTCTGGACCCACAAATACGGTGTCGCCGATACCGGTCGACTTCAGGTATTCCTCGGCACGCTTGGCGATCGCACGTGGGTCACGGTCGTAGCCTTGCATGGTCGAAGGCTCGATCACGTCGCAAACCAGGATCAGGGTTGGCTCTTCGGTGAACGGGTCGAGAACGGCAGTGCTGTCGTCCGGCATCAGGATCATGTCGGAGGCTTCGATGCCTTTCCAGCCAGCGATGGAGGAACCGTCGAACATTTTGCCTTCTTCGAAGAAAGCTTCATCCAGCGCGTCGCGAGCCGGCATGGTCACGTGGTGCTGAGTGCCTTTGGTGTCAGTGAAGCGCAGATCAATCCACTTGACGTCATGATCTTTGATGAGTTGAACCGACTTCGACATAGTGTCCTCCGGGTGGCTTCGGGCTTAGTAGTGGATGCCCTTAGAATGTGGGTGATGCCGGCGCGAATACTCTGCCAAGGCAACCTGCCTCACAAGGGAGCAAATTGCATGCCAGTGCCCCACCATGGGTTTTTTGCCCCAATTTCACGCTTATAAAGGTGCAAAGCGCAGCAAAGCTGGAAATAGCGCCCCGTAATGTAGCGTCAAATTCAATAAATGACCTGTTTTGGTGCGCACAAAACCTTCTGCACATTAACTGGTTAAACCTTGAGCAATTTCCGCTATAATCCGCGCCCCCCTTTTTCGGCTGGCCCAGCGCGCGCTGTTTTCATGAAACTAATCGTAAAAGTCTTTCCCGAGATCACCATCAAGAGCCGCCCGGTACGGATGCGTTTCATCCGCCAGTTGGCCAAAAACATCCGTACCGTGCTCCGCGACTTGGACCCGGCTGTGGTGGTGAACGGTGTGTGGGACAATCTCGAGCTGGAAACCCGCGTCAGCGAGCCCAAAGCCCTGAAGGAGATGACCGAGCGCCTGAGCTGCATGCCGGGCATCGCGCATTTCCTGCAGGTCGATGAATACCCGCTGGGCGACTTCGACGACATCGTCGCCAAGTGCAAGCAACACTTCGGTGATTCCTTGGCCGGGAAGATTTTTTCGGTGCGCTGCAAGCGTGCCGGCAAGCACGAATTCAGTTCGATGGACGTCGAGAAATACGTCGGCAGCCAACTGCGTCGTCAGTGCGGCGCCGCCGGAATCTCGCTGAAAGAGCCGGAAATCGAAGTACGCCTCGAAATTCGCGACAAACGGTTGTTCGTGATCCACAACCAGCACAACAGCATCGGCGGTTATCCGCTGGGTGCCCTGGAACAGACGCTTGTGCTGATGTCCGGCGGCTTCGATTCCACTGTTGCTGCTTACCAGATCATGCGCCGCGGGTTGATGAGCCATTTCTGCTTCTTCAATCTGGGCGGACGAGCCCATGAACTGGGCGTTATGGAAGTCGCGCACTTCATCTGGAAGAAGTACGGAAGCTCCCAACGCGTGTTATTTGTGAGTGTGCCGTTCGAGGAAGTACTGGGAGAAATTCTCGGGAAAGTCGATAACAGTCATATGGGCGTAGTTTTGAAGCGTATGATGTTGCGCGCTGCTTCCCGTATTGCCGATCGGCTGGAGATCGAAGCGCTGGTCACCGGCGAAGCGATTTCCCAGGTGTCGAGCCAGACGCTGCCGAACCTGTCCGTGATCGACTGCGTGACCGACAAGCTGGTCTTGCGTCCGCTGATCGCCAGTCACAAGCAGGACATCATCGACCTGGCCAACGAAATCGGCACTGCCGACTTCGCCAAGCACATGCCGGAATACTGCGGGGTCATCTCGGTGAACCCCAAGACCCACGCCAAGCGTCCACGCGTGGAGTACGAAGAACAACAGTTCGACATGGCAGTACTTGAGCGTGCGCTTGAGAACGCCAAACTGGTGCCGATCGATCGTGTGATCGACGAATTGGGCCAGGACTTGCAGATCGAAGAAGTCAGCGAAGCGCTGGCTGGTCAGATCGTCATCGATATCCGTCATCCGGATGCCGCTGAAGATGACCCGCTGGGCCTCGTTGGCATTGAGGTACAAACGATGCCGTTTTATGCATTGAACGCTCGTTTCAAGGAACTGGACCCTACTCGCCAGTACCTGCTGTATTGCGACAAAGGCGTGATGAGTCGCCTGCATGCCCACCATTTGCTCAGTGAGGGGCATGCCAATGTGCGCGTTTATCGACCGAGCTAAGAGCCCGGGGCTGTATGCCTGTGGCCTGCGTCACCGGCCCCCCGACTCTGCCGTCAAGCTGTAACGGCAAGGCCTGACTCTACTGTAAATCGCTGCCAAGACTTGTCAGCACACCGAATCCTCTGATCGAGATACACAAGTGATCGAAAATCTACGCAACATCGCCATCATTGCTCACGTTGACCATGGTAAGACCACCCTGGTAGACAAACTCTTGCGTCAATCCGGCACCCTGGAGCGCAACGAGCTCAACGACGAGCGCGTGATGGACTCCAACGACCAGGAGAAAGAACGCGGTATTACCATTCTGGCGAAAAACACCGCCATCAACTGGAACGGCCACCACATCAACATCGTGGACACCCCGGGCCACGCCGACTTCGGCGGCGAAGTTGAACGCGTAATGTCGATGGTTGACTCCGTTCTGCTGCTGGTTGACGCTCAAGACGGCCCTATGCCGCAAACCCGTTTCGTGACCAAGAAGGCTTTCGAAGCCGGCCTGCGTCCAATCGTGGTCATCAACAAGGTTGACCGTCCAGGCGCGCGTCCGGACTGGGTTCTGGACCAGATCTTCGACCTGTTCGACAACCTGGGTGCTACCGAAGAACAGCTGGACTTCAAAGTCGTCTACGCCTCGGCCCTGAACGGCATTGCCGGTCTGGAACACACCGACATGGCTGAAGACATGACCCCGCTGTACCAGGCGATCATTGACCACGTGCCGGCTCCAAAAGTTGACCGTGACGGTCCGTTCCAGATGCAAATCTCGGCACTGGACTACAACAGCTTCCTGGGTGTTATCGGCGTTGGCCGTATCGCCCGTGGTCGCGTCAAGCCGAACACTCAAGTTGTGGCTATCGACGCCGACGGCAAGCGCCGTAACGGTCGTATCCTGAAGCTGATGGGTCACCACGGTCTGCACCGTATCGACGTTGATGAAGCAGCTGCCGGCGACATCGTCTGCATCAGCGGCTTCGACCAGCTGTTCATCTCCGACACTCTGTGCGACCCACTGAACGTCGAAGCGATGAAGCCGCTGACCGTTGACGAACCAACCGTTTCCATGACCTTCCAGGTTAACGACTCGCCGTTCTGCGGTCGTGAAGGCAAGTTCGTCACCAGCCGTAACATCAAAGAGCGTCTGGACAAAGAACTGCTCTACAACGTTGCTCTGCGCGTTGAAGAAGGCGACACCGCCGACAAGTTCAAAGTCTCCGGCCGTGGTGAGCTGCACCTCTCGGTACTGATCGAAACCATGCGTCGCGAAGGCTTCGAAATGGGTGTTGGTCGTCCGGAAGTGATCATCCGCCTGGTTGACGGCGTCAAGCACGAACCGTACGAAAACGTGACCATCGACCTGCCAGAAGAATCGCAAGGTTCGATCATGGAACAGATCGGTATCCGTAAGGGCGACCTGACCAACATGGTTCCGGATGGCAAGGGCCGTGTGCGCCTTGAGTACAACATCCCGGCTCGTGGCTTGATCGGTTTCCGTAACGAGTTCCTGACCCTGACCTCCGGTGCAGGCATCCTGACCTCGATCTTCGACCGTTACGACGTGATGAAGTCCGGCGACATGTCCGGCCGTCAGAACGGCGTGCTGGTTTCGGTTGCTACCGGTAAGGCTCTGACTTACTCGCTGGAAACCCTGCAAGCTCGCGGCAAACTGTTCCTGGGTCACGGTGAAGACGTGTACGAAGGTCAAATCGTCGGCATCAACAGCCGCGACAACGACCTGGGCGTTAACCCAACCAAAGGCAAGAAGCTCGACAACATGCGTGCCTCGGGTAAAGACGAAACCATCGCTCTGGTTCCGCCTATCCGTTTCACCCTGGAACAAGCTCTTGAGTTCGTGCAAGAAGACGAACTGTGCGAAGTCACTCCTAAGTCCATCCGTCTTCGTAAGAAGATCCTGGGCGAAAGCGAGCGTACCCGCGCTGCCAAGAAAGCCGGTAACTGAGTTTCGACTTAGTTAGCAGCTAAAAAAACGCCCCCGACCGCAAGGTCGGGGGCGTTTTTGTTTGTCTGGGGTTTGTGCGGTGTTTGTGCCTGCCCCTTCGCGAGCAGGCCCGGTCAGGCGGTGAGATTCCGGATCAGAACTTCTCGAGGGTCCGACGGCTCTCGCTGCTCTCGCGCGCCACTTCTTTCGGCTTATAAGCGCAATACCCAGGCCGCGGCCCGATTTTCGGGTGGTTGCGGCAAGTATCCGGGCGCTTTTCATAAATAGTGCACAGACGGCTCTTACGATCCAGGTACAGGCAATCGTTGTTGCTCATGCGCTGAAGGGTGAAGATCTCGGACTTCTGGTTGTAACGCTCGACGATCCCTTCCTTCTGCAAACGCTTGGCGATGTTCTTCGGCGGCTCGCCGCGCTCGAATTCATCGACGATGCCGATACGGATCAGATCCTTGATCTTGACCTCGACCGGCAGGGTGCAGCAGCTGGAAACGCACGAACCACACATCGGGGCGGAGTACTTGGCCCAGGTATCGAGGCGATCGATCTCCGCGGCGGCGATCAGGTTGGACTTCATCATCGGTTGTTACCAGCGTGCATCAGGGCGCGCGATCATACCGGGACTGGTGGATTTTTGAACAACCTTTCGCCAGATTTTTTCGTATTCCGCCCAGTAACACCTGTATTCCGGCACGGGCCCTGCATTCTTTCCGGCACATGAGGTTGTAATGTCGACCTATCTTGCACTATCAGGAAAAACTGCCGAACCAGAGTTCCAACGGCCTGTCAGACCGTCTAGGCTCAGACAATTCCAAGCTCGCTCGAGGTCCTATCGATGACTCAAGAACCACTTGTTCGCGAAGCAGAGGTGGCCGCATTCCGCGACGCCGTCTTGACCAAACTCACCTACGCGGTGGGCAAAGACCCGGATCACGCCTTCGACCACGACTGGTTCGAAGCCATTGCCCTGGCGGCGCGCGATCACATGGTCGAGCACTGGATGGATCACACCCGGCAGATCTACCGCAAAGGTCAAAAGCGGGTTTATTACCTCTCCCTCGAATTTCTGATCGGCCGTCTGCTCTACGACAGCCTGAGCAACCTTGGCCTGCTGGACGTCGCCCGTGAGGCCCTGACTGAACTTGGCGTCGACCTTGAGCGCATCCGCCTGCTGGAACCCGACGCAGCGTTGGGCAATGGCGGCCTCGGTCGTCTGGCCGCGTGCTTCATGGAAAGCATGTCGACCCTCGGCATTGCCGGGCACGGTTACGGCATTCGTTATGAACACGGCTTGTTCCGCCAGGCCATCGTCGACGGCTGGCAGCAGGAACAGACCGAACACTGGCTGGATTTCGGTAACCCTTGGGAGTTCGAACGACCAGAGGTCGTTTACCCGATTGGCTTCGGTGGCAGCGTCGAAACCGTCACCGACGAAACCGGCAAGTCCAAGCAAGTCTGGACGCCAGTGGAAACCGTTCGCGCGATTGCGTATGACACACCGGTCGTCGGCTGGCGCGGGGCGAGCGTCAACACGCTGCGCCTGTGGCGCGCCCGGGCCATGGAAGATTTGCACCTGGAACGCTTTAATGCTGGCGACCACTTGGGCGCCGTGGCAGAAGTCGCCCGGGCCGAAAGTATTTCCCGGGTACTCTACCCGGCGGACAGCACCGAAGCCGGCCAGGAACTGCGCCTGCGTCAGGAGTATTTCTTCGTCGCCGCGTCCTTGCAGGACTTGCTGCGTCGTCATCGCAACATGCACACCTCGGTCCTGACCCTGGGCGATCATGCCGCGATCCAGCTCAACGACACCCACCCTTCGATTGCCGTGGCCGAACTGATGCGGCAACTGGTCGACGTTTACGACGTCGCGTGGGATGCGGCATGGCAGGTCACCGTCGACACGCTGTCCTACACCAACCACACGCTGCTGCCGGAAGCGCTGGAAACCTGGCCAGTCGGTTTGATGGAGCGGATGCTGCCGCGGCACATGCAGATCATTTACCTGATCAACGCCCAGCACATCGATTCGCTGCGAGCCAAGGGTATCCATGACTTCGAGGTGCTGCGTGCGGTGTCGCTGATCGAGGAAGACAACGGCCGTCGCGTGCGCATGGGTAACCTGGCGTTCCTTGGCTCCCACAGCGTCAACGGCGTGTCCGGGCTGCACACGCAGCTGATGCGCAAAACGGTGTTCTCCGAGCTGCACAAACTCTACCCGGACCGGATCAACAACAAGACCAACGGCATCACCTTCCGCCGCTGGCTCTACCAGGCCAACCCGGAGCTGACCTCGATGATGGTCGACGCGCTCGGCCCGGATCTGCTGGACAACGCCGAAGAGCGTTTGCTCGGCCTGGAACCGTTCGCCGAGAAAGCCGCGTTCCGCAAGGCGTTCGCCGAACAGCGCCTGCATAGCAAGAAAGCCTTGGCGTACATCATTCACGAGCGACTTGGCGTTGCGGTCAACCCGGCGGCGATGTTCGACGTGCAGGTCAAGCGGATCCACGAATACAAACGTCAGTTGCTTAACCTGTTGCACACCGTTGCGCTGTATCAGGCGATTCGTGCCGAGCCGGAAATCGATTGGGTGCCGCGGGTGAAGATCTTCGCCGGCAAGGCGGCGGCCAGTTATCACCAGGCCAAGCTGATCATCAAACTGACCAACGACATCGCCCGGGTGGTGAACAACGACCCGACGGTGCGCGGTTTGCTGAAAGTGGTGTTCTTGCCCAACTACAACGTCAGTCTGGCGGAAAGCATCATCCCGGCAGCGGATTTGTCGGAGCAGATTTCCACCGCAGGCTTCGAAGCCTCGGGCACCAGCAACATGAAGTTCGGCCTCAACGGTGCGCTGACCATTGGCACCCTGGACGGGGCCAACGTCGAAATGTGCGAACGCATCGGCGCCGAACACATGTTCATCTTCGGCCTCAGCGCTCAGCAGGTTGAAGCGCGCAAGCAGAACCATGAATTCAACGCGACGCCGGATATTGCGGCATCCCACCGGCTGAATGACGTGCTGCAAGCGATTCGTGGCGGGGTGTTCTCGCCGGATGATCCTTCCCGTTACACAGGATTGATCGATTCGCTGATCGACTACGATCGCTTCCTGGTCTGCGCCGATTTCGACTCTTACTGGGACGCGCAGATGCGCGTTGAAGCCCATTGGCACGATTCGAAGGAATGGTGGCGTTCGGCTGTGTTGAACACTTCCCGGATGGGCTGGTTCTCGTCCGACCGGACCATTCGCGAGTACGCCACGGATATCTGGAAAGCGTTGGAGTAACTTTTAGCAATAATTGCGAGCAAGGCCCGACGGTTGTTGGGACTGGCCGATATACTAGGCGCCAACTTGACCCCTTGTGGGAGCGGGCTTGCTCGCGAAAGCGGTTGATCATTCAGCATTCATGTTGACTGACCTGCCGCTTTCGCGAGCAAGCCCGCTCCCACATTGGATTTGTGGTGCAGATGCAATCTGCTCTCACACTGGATTCCGGGTGACTGGTCACTAGACTGAACCAGACGCTGTATCGCCCGGATTCGCCCCGCAGCGGGGCCGCTTAGGGATATCGACCATGCAATGGATGTTCATGCTGATTGGGCTGGTGCTGGGCTGGGTACTCGACGAGTCGTTCAGCGATGCGCTGCTGGGCGGGCTGCTCGGGTTGGGTATTGGCCAGGCCATTCGCATTGGCCGCTTGGGTTCACTAGCTGACGAGCAGCGCCGGCTGCTTGAACACGCGCAGGTGGCGCTGAATGCAGTCGAGCAACGTCTGGCATTGCTGGAGGTGTCAGGCGTCAAGGCGCCGCTAACCAGTGAGCCAGTTGCCAGCGAAGCCGCTGCACCTCCTGAATTCACACTCGACGAAATCCCTGCCGAGGCCCCGGAGCTGATCTGGGAACTCCCTCCCGAACTGGAACCGATCACCGCGGTCGCCGCCGAAGCGAGCCGTCCAGCGCCCGTCGATGCCTGGAAACCCGAACCGGTCGCCCGCGAGCCACAACAACCTGCCATCCCGCGTGGCCCGAACTTCATCGACCGCGCCATCAGCGGCGCACGCAACTGGCTGTTCGGCGGCAACACTGTGCTGCGGGTCGGTGTGGTGCTGTTGTTTCTCGGCTTGGCCTTCCTGCTGCGTTATGCCACCGAAGGCATGGTGGTGCCGATCGAGTTGCGTTACGCCGGTGTTGCGGCGGCGGCATTGGGTCTTCTTGGGCTGGGTTGGTGGCTTAGAACACGCAACAGCCATTACGCGTTGATGCTGCAAGGCACCGGGATCGCGGTGTTGTACCTGACCGTGTTTGCTGCGATGCGCCTGCATCCGCTGCTCGATCCTACGGCGGCGTTAGGTCTGCTGGTCGCGGTGACGGTGTTCTCGGCGATCCTCGCCATCACCCAGGATGCCTTGGGCCTGGCTGCCGCTGCGGCGTTGGGCGGTTTTGCCGCGCCGATCCTGACCTCCACCGGCGCCGGCAACCATGTCGCGCTGTTCAGCTACTTCGCCTTGCTCAACGCCGGCATCCTCGCCATCGCCTGGTTCAAGGCTTGGCGGCTGCTTAACCTGATCGGTTTCGTCGGCACCTTCGGCATCGGTTTCGCTTGGGGCCTGCGTTCCTATACCCCGGAACTGCTGTGGAGCACCGAGCCGTTCCTGATTGTGTTCTTCCTGATGTACCTGGCCATCGGTCTGCTGTTCGCCCGGCGCAAGTTGCTGGAAATGAGCGACGCACCCGAGAGCGACAGCCGTGAAGCGCTGCTGCACTGGTCGGCGCGCAAGGGCGATTACGTCGACGGCACGATGCTGTTCGGTCCTCCTTTGGTGGGCTTCGGCTTGCAGTTCGCGTTGGTCCAGCACATGGAATTCGCTGCAGCCTTCAGTGCGTTGGCGTTGGGCATGATTTACATGGGGCTGGCACGGCTGCTGATGGGGGGACGAGCGCTGCTGCTGGCGGAAACCTGTCTGGCGCTGGGGGTGATCTTCGCCAGCCTGGCGATTCCGTTGGGGCTCGATGCGCGCTGGACCGCTGCTGCCTGGGCTGTCGAAGGCGCCGGCATCTTCTGGCTTGGCCTGCGTCAGCAACGACCGCTGGCCCGAGCCTTTGCCTTGCTGCTGCAACTGGGCTCGGCGTTGGCCTTCCTCAGTGAACTGCGAATCGGCGAAAGCAGCCTGCTGGAAGGGGCACCGTTGGGCGCGCTGATGCTTGGCGCGGCATTGCTGTTCAGTTTCTACCAATTGCGCAAAGCCTTGCCCGAGCAGACGTCGGAATGGGAGCGCAAAGGGCTGCCGGTGTTGGCCTGCCTCGGCCTGACCTTCCTCTATCTGCTGGCGCCGTTGTTCTTCTTAACTCACGGCACGACGATCAGTTGGGCGCTGGCGGGGTTGGCGACCTTGTTTGTTGGCTTGCGTCTGCAATCGCGCACGTTCCTGTTCACCGCGTTCGCCGTGCAGTTGCTCGGCGGTGCGTTGTTCCTGCTGCGGCTGCAAGGTTCGAGCGGTGAGTCCGGCGCTGTGTTCAACGCGGGTTGGAGCGGTTTGCTGAGCGCGTCGTTGATCGGCCTGGCGCTGATCGCTGGCATGTTGCTGGCGGCGCGCGATGAGATGGTCCGCAGCGACGTGCGATTGCTGCGCGGCTTGTCGGTGGTGCTGCTGGCCGGTCTGGTGTTGATCAATCTGGCGGTGCTGTTCGTCCTGCCTTGGCAAACGGCGAGTGCGGTATGGGCGGCCAGCGGTTTGTTCATCATCTGGCTGAGCCTGTACCTGAAGCAGCGCGTGAGTTTCGTCTTCGGTCTGCTGTTGCAGGTCATCGGCGGCGCGGCGTTCCTGATGGCCGGGCCTGATTTGCTCGGACCGCTTGCGAGCGAAGGATTGAAGCCTCTGGCTCATAGCGGTTTCTGGACGCCGCTGGTGTTGGGTCTGGCCGCGATGGTTGGCGCCTGGCGCTTGCAGCTCGGCAACCATGCTTCGGCCTTCGATGTGCTGAGCTTGCAGCGTTTGTCCGAAGTTTTGCTGGTGTGGGGTGCGGGTTGGTGGGCACTGGCGTGGATCAGTGAAGTGCTGCGCTTCGCACCGTTGAATCTGCACGCGGCGTTGTTGCTGGCCGTTGCGGCGCTGAGCGTGGCGCTGTGGACAGTCTTGGCGCTGCGCCTGAAATGGTCGTCGCTGGGTTTGCTTTGCACCTTGCTGATGCCTGCGACCGGTTTGGTGTTGTTGGATGCGTGGCACTCGCGTTATCACCCGGCGGCCAATTTTGGTTGGCTGGTATGGGCGGCCGTGTTCGTCGTGCATTTCCTCTCTCTGCGGCGTCTGGCGCCGATGTTGCCGGCGCGCGCCCTCAGTACCGCCCATGTGCTCGGCTGCTGGCTATTGATCGGTGTGTTGGCCCTGGAGCTGCGTTACGGCCTGTTGCTGTTGTCCGAGCAGTACAACGCCTGGCGCTGGTTGGGTTGGGCGATTCTGCCGAGCCTGTATCTGGTGCTGATGGCAGCGCCCCGTGCCTGGTCATGGCCGGTGTCGGCTTATTCGCGCGAATACCGCGTGTACGCGGCGGCCCCGCTGGCGTTGCTGATGCTCGGCTGGTTCTGGCTGGCGAACGTCGTCAGCGACGGCACCGCCGAGCCGTTGCCTTACGTACCGCTGATCAACCCGCTGGAGTTGGGTCTGCTGTTTGCGCTGTTCGGCGTCTACGTGTGGTCCCGCAGCGCTGTGGCGCAACTGGCGATTCGCAAGGACTATGCCGAACACGCCACGCAACTGATCGCTGGAGCCTCGCTGTTTGTGTTCTTCACGGCGCTGGTGATGCGCACTGCCCATCATTGGGGGGGTGTGCCGTTCGAGCTGGAGGCGTTGCTCGAATCCATGCTGGTGCAGGCCGGTCTGTCCATCGTCTGGACCTTGATGGCCCTGAGTCTGATGATCGGCGGCCATCTGCGTTATCGCCGCGAAGTCTGGCTGATCGGTGCGGCGCTGATCGGTGTGGTGGTGGCCAAACTGTTCTTTGTCGAATTGAGCAACCGCGGCGGACTCGCCCGGATCGTCTCGTTTATCGGCGTTGGTGTGTTGCTGTTGGTGGTGGGCTATTTCGCCCCGTTGCCGCCCAAGCGCGCCGAGGCTGTGCCGGAGGCTGAAAAACCGGCTCCGCAAACCGAAGGAGTGTCGTCTTGAGTCAGAAGCTGAACCGTGTCTGGTTGGGCGCTGTTGCGCTGGGTGTGGCGCTGTCGGCCAGTGCTCAGGAAAAATTGGCGGACTTCGCCACGCAGGTGCCATTGTCGGTCAGCGGCGAAGGTCCGTGGTATCGCCTCGAATTGCCGTTGAGCGTGCAACTGAATGCGCGGCAAACCGATCTCAGCGATGTGCGCGTGTTCAATGGCGCCGGTGAGGCTCAGGCGTATGCCTTGGCGCGCGCGCCGGCGCAGACCAGCGACAGCCGCACCCTGACCGACGTGAAGTGGTTCCCGCTGTACAACTCGGCGGATTCCACCGAGCACGCGCCGAGCGTGCGGGTGCAATCGAGCGCCAACGGCACGCTGGTCGAAGTGCAGCCGTCCAGTCAGCTGGAGGCGGGCGAAGAAATGCTGCGCGGCTGGTTGCTCGATGCCAGCAGCATCAAAGCACCGTTGCAGCAGTTGATCCTCGACTGGACCAGCGAACGCGACGGCTTTCAGCATTTCACCATCGAAGCCAGCGATGACCTGCAGCATTGGCAGTCGTGGGGCGAAGGGCAGGTGGCGCGTCTGACGTTCGCCGACGAGCGGGTCGAGCAACATGAAGTCGCCTTGCCGGGTCAGTCGGCCCGGTATCTGCGATTGCTATGGAGCACGCCGCAATCGGCACCGACATTGACCTCGGCGCAACTGCAAAGCGCCAAGACCCGCAGCCTGCCGCTACCGCTTGTCTGGTCGCAACGGCTGGCCGGCAGCAGCGCAAAGGCCGGTGAATACACCTGGCAATTACCCATGGGGCTGAATGTCGAGCGCTTGCAGGTCGAGTTGAGTCAGCCCAACAGTTTGGCGCCCGTGACCTTGTCCGGTCGTCGGGAAAGCAGCCTGCCGTGGCAGCCGCTGAGCAGCGGTTTGCTCTATCGCCTGACTCAAAGTGGCCAGGACGTGGTGCAGAACGAATTGCAGCTGTCAGGGCAAACCGTTCAGCAGTTGAAGCTGACGGTGGACGAGCGTGGCGGCGGTCTGGGGGCCGAGGCACCGACTGTGCGATTCGCCGTGCGCTCCATTCAATTGGTGTTCCTGGCGCGCGGAGCAGGGCCTTATACGCTAGGGCTGGGCAGTGCCACGGTGAAGGCGGCGAGCCTGCCGCTGTCGACGTTGATTCCGGATTACAGCGCTGCAAAGTTGGCGACATTGGGCAAGGCTACGGTGGACGGCGGGGCGGTGGCCACGCCGGCGTCGACCGTGACAACGGCTGCGCCGGCGGACACAAACTGGAAGAAATTCGGGTTGTGGGCGGTGCTGCTGCTCAGTGTTTTGTTTCTGGCCTCGATGGCGTTCAGTCTGTTGCGCAAGCCTGCTGCCAAATCCTGAGAATGGCTGGCGCTGCGCGCCATTCGCGAGCAAGCCCGCTCCCACACTGAATTTCTTTTGTACACATATTTTGTGTTTGCTGAAGATTAAATGTGGGAGCGGGCTTGCTCGCGAAGACGGAATGTCAGGCAAGGAAAGTCTCGAAACTGCCACTCATCCTCCGCTCACATCTCCTGCGTTTCGAACTACGCTCAACCGGGCGCATGAACTCTATTGGGTGTAACACGTCTGATAGGAGGAAATGCGCCCCGACTCGCGTTAAACTGCGCGGGTTTTTAGCCCCCCCATTCCACCGGAGCCTTCCATGTCCCGCGTTACCCTGAGTCGCTATTTGATTGAGCAGACCCGTAGCAATAACACCCCTGCCGATCTGCGTTTCCTGATCGAAGTGGTGGCGCGTGCTTGCAAAGAGATCAACCACGCCGTGTCCAAAGGCGCCCTCGGTGGTGTTCTGGGCAGCATGGGCACTGAAAACGTCCAAGGTGAAGTGCAGAAGAAACTCGACGTGATCTCCAACGAGATCCTGCTCGAAGCCAACGAATGGGGCGGTCACCTGGCCGGCATGGCGTCCGAAGAAATGGACAACGCCTACCAGATCCCGGGCAAATACCCGAAAGGCGCGTACCTGCTGGTTTTCGACCCACTGGACGGCTCGTCGAACATCGATATCAACGCGCCAGTCGGTACTATCTTCTCGGTGCTGCGTTGCCCGAACGAATACCTGAGCCAAAACGAGCCCTTGAACGAAAAGGCTTTCCTGCAGCCAGGCACCGAGCAAGTGGCTGCCGGTTACGCGATCTACGGTCCACAGACCATGTTGATCCTGACCCTGGGCGACGGCGTAAAAGGCTTCACCCTGGACCGCGAAATGGGCAGCTTCGTCCTGACCCATGAAGACATCAAGATTCCGGAGTCCACTCAGGAATTCGCGATCAACGCGTCCAACCAGCGTCACTGGGAAGCGCCGGTACAACGCTACGTCGGCGAATTGCTGGCTGGCGAAGAAGGCCCGCTGAAAAAGAACTACAACATGCGCTGGGTCGCCGCGATGGTCGCGGACGTGCACCGCATCCTGACCCGTGGTGGCTTATTCATGTACCCACGCGACAGCCGCGAGCCGTCCAAGCCGGGCAAACTGCGCCTGATGTACGAAGCCAACCCGATGTCGTTTCTGGTTGAACAGGCCGGCGGCGCTTCCACCGATGGCCATCAGCGCATCCTCGACATCAAGCCTGACGGCTTGCACCAGCGCGTAGCGGTGTTCCTCGGCTCGAAAGAAGAAGTTGAACGCGTCACGGCTTACCACAAGGAATAAACCATGACCTCGCCTTGGCAGCCGTTGCTCGAATGGTGGTTCGGAACGCTCGAATCCCCCAACGAAATAGCGGCTGACAAGGGCAAGTTATGGTTCGGCAAGCGCGACAGCCAGGACCTCGAAGCGCAGACGCGTTTCGGGGACTGGGTCGAGCAGGCACTGGCCGGCGGATTGACCGAGTGGGCGCAACGCCCCGAAGGTTGGCTGGCCCTGGTGCTGTTACTCGACCAACTCCCGCGAATGATCTTTCGCGACACTCCCAAATCCTTTTCAGGCGATCTCAGGGCTCAGGCACTGGTGGCGCAAGGCATTGCTGCGGATTTCGATCGGCAGTTGCGGCCGATCCAGCGGGTGTTCATCTACCTGGTGTTTGAGCATTGCGAGAATCTGGCGGTGCAGAACGAAGCGGTTTCGCGATTTATCGATCTGGTGGCGCAGCAGCCTGAGGCTGATCGGGCGGTGTTTGCCGATAACCTGGATTATGCCGAGCGGCATCAGAAAGTGATTGCGCGGTTTGGACGGTTTCCGCATCGCAATGCGGTGTTGGGAAGGGAGTCTACGGCTGAGGAGTTGGCGTTTCTTTCGGGACCTGGTTCTCGGTTCTAAATCTTTGTTGTTGCTGGTGCCGTCTTCGCGAGCAAGCCCGCTCCCACATTTGATCTCGGTCGAACACAAAATCCGTGTCCGCTGAAGATCAAATGTGGGAGCGGGCTTGCTCGCGAAGGGGCCCGTAGGAGCGCCTTAGATCCGGAAGCTGCCAACCAACTGCTTCAACCGCGCCGCCTGCTGCTCAAGGTCTGAACACGCGCGTAAGGTCGCCTGCAAGTTCTCCACGCCTTCCTGATTCAGCGTGTTGATCTCGGTAATGTCGACGTTGATCGACTCCACCACAGCCGTTTGCTCTTCCGTCGCAGTGGCCACCGACTGGTTCATCCCGTCGATCTCACCGATACGCTGAGTCACGCTGCCCAGGCGTTCGCCAGCCTGGTTGGCAATACCGACGCTGCTTTCGCTCTGGCGCTGGCTGTCGGTCATGGTGATCACGGCTTCCCGGGCGCCGACTTGCAGTTCCTCGATCATCTTTTGCACTTGCTGCGCCGAATCCTGAGTACGGTGCGCGAGGTTACGCACCTCGTCTGCCACCACGGCAAAACCACGACCGGCTTCACCGGCACGGGCCGCTTCGATGGCGGCGTTGAGTGCCAGCAGGTTGGTCTGCTGGGAGATGCTGGTGATCACTTCCAGAATCTGCCCGATGTTCACGGTGTTGCTGTTGAGCGTTTCGATGTTGCCGCACGAATCGCTGATCTTCGCCGAGAGCTGCTGCATCGCCGCGATGGTTTTATCCACGAC
Organism: Pseudomonas sp. Root329; assembly: GCF_001424925.1. Classification (NCBI taxonomy): domain Bacteria; kingdom Pseudomonadati; phylum Pseudomonadota; class Gammaproteobacteria; order Pseudomonadales; family Pseudomonadaceae; genus Pseudomonas; species Pseudomonas sp. Root329. The sequence continues at coordinate 20,876 of NZ_LMCV01000008.1, forward strand.
TTGCTGGCCGTCTTCGGCCAATGCGCGAGCATCGCTCGAATGTTGAGAGGCGAGGGCGGCGTTCTGGGCGATTTCCTGTGCGGCGGCGCCCAGCTCGTTGATGGCGGCGGCGACGCTGCTGGTGCGCGAGGCTTGCTGGTCGGAGTTGAACATCGACGAGTTCGACGCGGCAACCACACGCAAGGCGACTTCGTTGACCTGGCCGGTGGCCGAGGACACTTCGCGAATCGAGGTGTGAATACGCTCCACAAAACGGTTGAACGAGGTGCCCAGCGCACCGAATTCGTCCTGGCCGTGGATGGTCAGGCGTTTGGTCAGGTCACCTTCGCCTTCGGCGATGTCATGCATGGCGCGGCCCATGGTCAGCAGCGGCTGCATCAGGAAGCTGATCAACATGCCCAGAAACGCGATGATGATCACCACGGCAATGACCATGGCGATGATCGCCGAAGTGCGAAATTCGCTGAGCATCGAGAACGCGGTGTCCTGATCCAGCACCAGCGCCACGTACCAGTCTGCCGAGGGCACACCGTTGACGTGGGTAAAGGAGATGAATTGAGCCTTGCCGTCGATCTCGACTTCTTTCATGCCCGGGCTGACTTTCGGCGCGCCGTTCGGGTAGGCGTCGGTCAGGCTCTTGAGCACCAGCTTGCTGTCCGGGTGGATCAGGATCTTGCCGTCGGCGCTGACGATAAACGCATGGCCGTGGCCGCCGAAGTTCAGCGAGTTGATGATCGCGCTGACGCTGGACAAGTCGATGTCTGCGCCGGCGACGCCGATCATTTGATTCTGATGTTTCACCGGGGTGGCAACGGTGATCACCAGTTTACCCGACGACGCGGCGATGTACGGTTCGGTGACGATGGTCTGTTGCGCACCGTTGGCCGCCTTGTACCAGCCACGGGCGCGGGGGTCGTAATCCGCGGCACGATTGCCGGCCGGAACCGAGAACATCACGCCATCGGTGCCACCGAAGTAGCTCAACTGAAAATTGCTGGTGTAGGCGGGCAGGTCGATGGCGCGCTTGAGGTTGGCCTGGGCGCTGCCGTCCACCGCGATCTGCTGGGACAGCGATTGCAGCAACTGAATGCGGCTGTCCAGCCAGGTCTGAATGTTGCTGGTGGTCAGGCTGCCGAGTTCCTGCATCGAGGATTCGGTACTGCTGCGCAGGGTTTGCCGCTGGCGGTAGTCGTTGAAGAGGATGAAACAAGCGAATGCAACGGCCACCACGAGGGCGGCAGCCAACAAGATCTTGTGGCTGAACTTCATGTTTCTGGTCATTAAATGAGCTACCGCGGAGAGGCTGGTCAACAAAGGGGCGTCAATTTGCCACAGTCGTGGGCATTGCGCTGCTTTTATGTCGACTGACCGGCGTCAAAGATTAGGCGGATTTTTGTGAAAACCGACGAAATACTCAATAGCGAAAGAAAGATGCTGATTTTCGAAACAAGGCAGACGAGCGGCCTGATAAATAGCCGGCCGGCCAGGGAACCAGACAGGGGTTTTCTCTTCTAAGCTTCAGCTTGGCAGCCATGCCATTCCCCTTCGCCCCAGGAGCTACACCATGTCGCTGCGTTCTATCGCCCTGCTTTCGTTCTGCGTGTTGTTGGCCGCTTGCAGCAAGATCAATCAGGAAAACTACTCGAAGCTGTCGTCAGGCATGCCCAAGGCCGAGGTAGAAACCTTGCTGGGCAAACCCGCTGATTGCTCGGGCGCGCTCGGCATGTCCAGTTGCACTTGGGGCGACAAGAACAGCTTTATCAGCGTGCAGTACGCCGGTGACAAAGTGCTGATGTTTTCCGGCCAAGGCCTGAAGTAATCCGGGGCTATGCGCCCACGGGAGAAAAACAATGAAACGGTTACTGATAGTCCTTTTAGCCGGCCTGGTATTGGCCGGCTGCGCCACTTCCGGCGTAGATCCGTTGGCACCGAAAACCGTCAACAGCGTCAATCTCAAGAAGTACCAAGGGACCTGGTATGAGTTGGCTCGTCTGCCGATGTATTTCCAGCGCAACTGCGCGCAATCCGAAGCCCATTACACGCTCAAGCCTGACGGCAAGGTGTCGGTGCTCAATCGCTGCCTGACGGCAGACTGGCAATGGGAAGAGGCCAAAGGCGTGGCCTGGCCACAGGAGCCGGGCAAAACCGACAAGCTGTGGGTCGAGTTCGATACCTGGTTTTCGCGGCTGATACCGGGTACGGCGAAGGGAGAGTACTGGGTGTTGTACGTCAGCGATGACTACAAGACCGCCATTGTTGGCGACCCGAGCCGCAAGTATCTCTGGCTGCTGTCACGGACCCCGACGGTCAATGGTGTAGTGCGTGAGGAACTGCTGAGCAAGGCACGTCAGCAGGGCTACGACACCACGCGACTGATCTGGCGCGCGACCGATACGCAGATGGCCAAGACCTCGAACTGACGGTGCGGCTGAAAAAAAGATCGCAGCCTTCGGCAGCTCCTACAGGGATCGAGTGATTCTGTAGGAGCTGCCGGAGGCTGCGATCTTTTGCTTTTAACCGAGCAAGTCGCGCAGGACTTGGGTGAACGCCCGATTGCTCTCTTCTTCGCCCGCATGACGCCCGTCGCGCACAACCCACTGGCCATTGACCAGCACATCCCGCACCTGGCGATCACCGCCGGCAAACAACCAACGATTGAGAATCCCGTCGCCGCTGGCTGTCGCCAGGTACGGATCGTTGCCATCCAGCACCAGCCAATCCGCACGTTTGCCAACTTTCAGCGCACCAATCGACTGACCCAGCGCTTGAGCCCCGCCATCCAGCGCCGCGTCGTACAGCGTGCGGCCAACCATCGGCTGATCCGCGCCATACAAACGATTACGCCGTTGGTCGCGCAGACGCTGGCCGTATTCCAGCCAACGCAATTCTTCCACCACGCTCAAAGACACATGGCTGTCGGAACCGATGCCCATGCGCCCGCCCTGAGCGAGGAACTCCACCGCCGGGAAGATACCGTCGCCGAGGTTGGCTTCGGTCGTCAGGCACAGGCCGGCGATGGCGCGACTCTTGGCCATCAGCGTGACTTCTTCCGGGTTGGCGTGGGTCGCGTGAACCAGGCACCAGCGCTGATCGACCTCGGTGTTTTCGTACAACCATTGCAGCGGACGGCGGCCGCTCCAGCTCAGGCAGTCATCGACTTCCTTCTGCTGTTCAGCAATGTGAATGTGCACCGGGCACTGCTGGTCGCTGGCGGCCAGCACTTCGCTGATTTGTTGTGGTGTTACCGCGCGCAACGAGTGGAAACACAAACCCAGCGACTGCGCCGGTTGCTGCGCCAGGATCGGCTGCAAGCGCGATTGAAGCTTGAGGTAGTTTTCGGTGCTGTTGATAAAGCGGCGCTGGCCTTCGTTCGGGGCCTGGCCGCCGAAACCGGAATGACTGTAGAGCACCGGCAGCAGCGTCAGGCCGATACCGGCGGAGCTGGCGGCCTGGCTGATGCGTAGCGCCAGTTCGGCCGGGTCCGCGTAAGGCTGGCCGTTGGTGTCGTGGTGTACGTAATGAAATTCCGCGACCGAGGTGTAACCGGCCTTGAGCATTTCGATGTACAGCTGACGGGCGATGACGCCGAGTTGATCCGGGCTGATTTTTCCGACGAGGCGATACATCAAATCGCGCCAGGTCCAGAAACTGTCATTCGGATTCCCCGCCACTTCCGCCAGCCCGGCCATGGCCCGCTGGAAGGCGTGGGAGTGTAAATTCGGCATACCCGGCAGCAGCGGACCGCTTAGCCGTTCGGCGCCATCTGCGTTGGAATCGGCCTGGATATGGGTCAACACGCCATCGGCGCTGACCTCAAGACGTACATTGTTGGCCCATCCACTAGGCAGCAGCGCGCGTTCGGCAAAGAAGGCGGACATGGTTCAGCACCCCATCGTGTGTTATTTGTATATACATATACAGACGTTTGCCTGCTCGGTAAACTCCGGCAAGCTAGCAACCTTTACTAAACGAACAAGGATTAACCGTGCCAACTCCGTCTGCCACATTGCCGCCGAATGCCAATCTGAGCGCCAATCTGGGCGACAGTCCGGCGCCCTTGTACGCCCGCGTCAAACAGATGATCACCCAGCAAATCGACAGTGGAAACTGGCCGCCGCACTACCGCGTTCCGTCGGAAAGCGAGCTGGTCAACCAACTGGGTTTCAGCCGCATGACCATCAACCGCGCCCTGCGCGAGATGACCGCCGACGGTCTGCTGGTGCGCATGCAGGGTGTCGGCACGTTCGTCGCCGAGCCGAAAAGTCAGTCCGCGCTGTTTGAAGTGCACAACATCGCCGACGAAATCGCCTCCCGTGGCCATCGCCATACGTGCAAAGTCATCACCCTCGAAGAAGAGGCCGCCGGTTCCGAGCGGGCACTGGCACTGGACATGCGCGAAGGCCAGAAAGTCTTTCACTCGCTGATCGTGCATTTCGAAAACGATATCCCGGTGCAAATCGAAGACCGTTTCGTCAACGCACTGGTGGCGCCGGACTACCTCAAGCAGGACTTCACCCTGCAAACGCCATACGCCTATCTGAACCAGGTCGCGCCGCTGACTGAAGGCGAGCATGTGGTCGAGGCGATTCTGGCCGAGGCCAGCGAGTGCAAATTGCTACAGATTGAAAAGGGCGAGCCGTGCCTGCTGATTCGTCGCCGCACCTGGTCCGGCCGTCAGCCAGTGACTGCCGCCCGTTTGATCCATCCCGGTTCCCGTCATCGTCTGGAAGGGCGGTTCCATAAATAGAGAGCCATAAATGAGTGAGATGAAGGTTCTACGCGCAATAGATTACCCACGCATGCCATGGAAAAACGGCGGCGGCAGCACTGAAGAAATCACCCGTGATGGAGGTGCCGGCCTTGAGGGCTTCGGCTGGCGTCTGTCGATTGCCGATATCGGCGAGTCGGGCGGTTTCTCGACATTCGCCGGCTATGAGCGAGTGATCACTGTGTTGCAAGGCGAGGGCATGACCTTGCGGGTTGATGGCCAGGACACGCAGCCATTGTTACCGCTGGACCCATTTGCTTTCGGCGGCGAGAGCCAGGTCTCCTGCACATTGCTCGGTGGGCCGATCCGCGACTTCAACCTGATTTATGCGCCGCAGCGTTATAGCGCACGATTGCAGTGGCTGGACGGCGAGCAGCGGTTTTTCAGCTCGGCAGGCACCGTGCTCGTGTTCAGTGTCACCGACGAGCTTGAAGTGAAGGTTGGTAACAGCGCCTCACAACTCGGTCGCCATGATTGCCTGCAACTCGACGGTAACGCCGGCCTGCTGGAAGTCTCCCTTGGCGGCCAGTGCTGTGTGATTGAACTGACCGCACGCTGATTCAAAATCCCCAAAAGATCGCAGCCTCCGGCAGCTCCTACATTGATCGTGTACACCACAAATTTTGCGGATGGACATCGAACTGTAGGAGCTGCCGGAGGCTGCGATCTTTTTGCTTTTCAATGTTCCCGAATGCGCACCAACTTGTTACCGAACGCCCCAGCGTGGCGCAAAACCCCGCTCAAGTAACAGCTGTAACCCTCCTCGCAAAATCCCCCCGAAAAATTTCATCTTTGCCAGAACCCTTGATCCAGGCGCCTTCCAGCCCTTTTAAAACTTTTCTTGAACGCTCATCCAGCAAGTTGGCCGCTTGATTGCATATGCTTGTATGTACAAGTAAAGACGTATGCGTATGAGTCGATCGAGACTCCTCGCAACGCCCACTGATTCAGGTTTGGATTGATCGCTGAGGAGTCTCTTTCGTGACTGACAATAAAATGACCAAGTTTCGTGACGTTGAAATCCGCGCTGCCCGCGGTAACACGCTGACCGCCAAGAGCTGGCTGACTGAAGCGCCGCTGCGCATGCTGATGAACAACCTCGACCCGGAAGTCGCCGAGAACCCTAAAGAACTGGTGGTTTACGGTGGTATCGGTCGTGCGGCGCGTAACTGGGAATGCTACGACAAGATCGTCGAAAGCCTGACCAACCTGAACGACGACGAGACCCTGCTGGTGCAATCCGGCAAGCCGGTCGGCGTGTTCAAAACCCACAGCAATGCCCCGCGCGTACTGATCGCCAACTCCAACCTGGTGCCACACTGGGCGAGCTGGGAACATTTCAACGAACTGGACGCCAAAGGCCTGGCCATGTACGGCCAGATGACTGCCGGCAGCTGGATCTACATCGGCAGCCAGGGCATCGTTCAAGGCACCTACGAAACTTTCGTCGAAGCCGGTCGCCAACACTACAACGATGACCTGAAAGGTCGTTGGGTCCTGACCGCAGGCCTCGGCGGCATGGGCGGCGCTCAACCTCTGGCCGCGACCCTGGCCGGCGCTTGCTCGCTGAACATCGAATGCCAGCAGGTCAGCATCGATTTCCGCCTGAACAGCCGTTACGTCGATGAGCAAGCCACCGACCTCGACGACGCTCTGGCACGCATCGCCAAATACACCAAAGAAGGCAAAGCGATTTCCATCGCCCTGCTCGGCAACGCAGCTGAAATCCTGCCGGAACTGGTCAAGCGCGGCGTGCGCCCGGACATGGTCACCGACCAGACCAGCGCCCACGACCCGTTGAACGGTTACCTGCCAGCCGGCTGGACCTGGGAAGAGTACCGCGCTCGCGCCAAGACCGAGCCAGCCGCTGTCGTCAAAGCCGCCAAGCAATCGATGGCCGTGCACGTTAAAGCGATGTTGGACTTCCAGAAAATGGGCATTCCGACCTTTGACTACGGCAACAACATCCGTCAGATGGCCCAAGAAGAAGGCGTCGAGAACGCATTCGACTTCCCAGGCTTCGTACCCGCTTACATCCGTCCGCTGTTCTGCCGCGGTATCGGTCCGTTCCGTTGGGCTGCACTGTCGGGCAATGCCGAAGACATCTACAAAACCGACGCCAAAGTAAAAGAACTGATCCCGGACGACGCCCACCTGCACAACTGGCTGGACATGGCGCGCGAGCGCATCAGCTTCCAGGGTCTGCCGGCACGTATCTGCTGGGTTGGCCTGGGCCTGCGCGCCAAGCTCGGTCTGGCGTTCAACGAAATGGTTCGCAGCGGTGAATTGTCCGCGCCAATCGTGATCGGTCGCGACCACCTGGACTCCGGTTCGGTCGCCAGCCCGAACCGCGAAACCGAATCCATGCAAGACGGTTCCGATGCCGTATCCGACTGGCCACTGCTCAACGCTCTGCTCAACACCGCGAGCGGCGCGACCTGGGTTTCCCTGCACCACGGCGGCGGCGTCGGCATGGGCTTCTCCCAGCACTCGGGCATGGTGATTGTCTGCGACGGTACAGACGAAGCGGCCGAGCGTATTGCTCGCGTCCTGCACAACGACCCGGCGACTGGCGTTATGCGTCACGCCGATGCGGGTTACCAGATCGCGATCGACTGCGCCAAGGAACAGGGGCTGAACCTGCCGATGATTACCGGCAAGTAATGCTTGCCCTGTAGGAGCTGCCGAAGGCTGCGATTTTTTGATCTTGATCCTTTAAAGGCAAAAGATCGCAGCCTCGTTTCACTCGACAGCTCCTACAGGGATCACCAACACCGAATAACAATCCACAGAGGTTGAATCATGGCTGTTAACAGCGATCGTGCAGGCAGTAAACCGTTGATCGAGAAACGTTCGATCGACTACATCCCGGAAGCGGAAAGACACGGTCGTCTATTGAGTCAGTTCACCCTGTGGATGGGTGCCAACCTGCAAATCACCGCGATTGTCACCGGGGCCCTGGCCGTGGTGCTGGGCGGTGACGTGTTCTGGTCGTTGATCGGTCTGTTGATCGGTCAACTGCTTGGCGGTGGCGTAATGGCGCTGCATGCGGCGCAAGGGCCCAAGCTTGGCCTGCCGCAGATGATCTCCAGCCGGGTACAGTTCGGCGTGTATGGCGCGGCCATCCCGATCGTGCTGGTCTGTCTGATGTACCTCGGTTTCACCGCAACGGGCACCGTGCTTTCCGGCCAGGCGCTGGGCCAGTTGTTTGGTGTCAGCGACAGCGTCGGCATCCTCCTTTTCGCCAGTGTCATCGTGCTGGTCACGGTGCTCGGTTATCGGGTGATCCATTGGATCGGCCGTGTTGCGAGTGTCATTGGCGTGATTGCCTTTGTTTATCTGTTCAGCCGTCTGATGAGCCAAGTTGATGTTGGCGCACTGTTGCAAATCCGCCACTTCAGCTGGAGCAGCTTCTTGCTCGCGGTATCGCTCGCGGCGTCCTGGCAGATCGCCTTCGGTCCTTACGTGGCTGACTATTCACGCTACCTGCCGAGCAAGACGTCTTCGGTGAAAACCTTTTTCGCCGCTGGCGCGGGTTCGGTGATTGGCGCACAAGTGGCGATGATCCTCGGCGTGTTTGCCGCCGCTTCGGCCAACGGCCAATTCGCCGGCCATGAAGTGGCCTACATCGTTGGTTTGGGCGGTACCGGTGCCACCGCTGCGTTGCTGTATTTCAGCATCGCGTTTGGCAAGGTCACCATCTCCACCCTGAACTCCTACGGCAGCTTCATGTGCATTGCGACCGTCATCAGCGGTTTCCGTGGAGATCTGAAAGTAACGCGCTTGCAGCGTCTGGTCTTCGTGCTGGTCATCGTCGGTGCTGCGACCCTGATGGCGTTGCTCGGTCAGCACTCGTTCCTCGGTGCGTTCAAGTCCTTCATCCTGTTCCTGCTGGCGTTCTTTACGCCATGGAGCGCGATCAACCTGGTGGACTACTACTGCATCACCCGCGAGCGCTATGACGTGCCGGCGCTGGCCGATCCGAATGGTCGCTACGGCCGTTGGAACGTCCTCGGTATCAGCGTTTATGTCTTCGGTGTGCTGGTGCAATTGCCGTTCATCTCCACCAAGTTCTATACCGGTCCGCTGGTGGCGGCCCTGGGTGATGTGGATATTTCCTGGATCATCGGTCTGGCGCTTCCCGCAGCCCTGTACTACGTGTGCGCGAAAAAATGGCACAGCGCAGTACCCGATCACCTGATTCTGCCGGTCGAGCAGGACAGCAATGCAGCACCTATAACAAGCGGGGCTGGTCGCGCTGCGGCGCAGGCCTGATTGGACGTGGACAGGGCTGGATGCCTCTTGACTGCCGTAAGCCAACTCATGATTAGGAGCGTCACTACAATGAAATCGAACAAGACCCTGCTGACCACATTGCTTTCCATGGGCCTGCTGGCCAGCGCCGGCGCCACTCAGGCGGCGGGTTGGTGCGAGTCGGGCAAACCGGTGAAATTTGCCGGCCTGAACTGGGAAAGCGCCATGCTGCTGACCGACGTGCTGCAAGTCGTGTTGGAGAAAGGCTACGACTGCAAGACCGACAGCCTGCCGGGCAACTCCATCACCATGGAAAACGCCCTGAGCAGCAACGATATTCAAATCTTCGCCGAAGAGTGGGTTGGCCGTAGCGAAGTCTGGAACAAGGCCGAGAAGGCCGGCAAGGTCGTCGGTGTCGGCGCCCCGGTCGTGGGTGCTGTCGAAGGTTGGTACGTGCCGCGTTACGTGATCGAAGGCGACGCCAAGCGCAAGCTGGAAGCCAAGGCACCGGACCTGAAAAACATTGCTGACCTGGGCAAGTATTCCGCTGTGTTCAAAGACGCCGAAGAGCCATCCAAGGGTCGTTTCTACAACTGCCCGGCCGGCTGGACCTGTGAGCTCGACAACAGCGAAATGCTGAAAAGCTACGGCCTGGAAAGCACCTACACCAACTTCCGTCCGGGCACCGGTCCGGCACTGGATGCCGCGGTGCTGTCGAGCTACAAGCGTGGCGAGCCGATCCTGTTCTACTACTGGTCGCCAACCCCGCTGATGGGCCAGGTGGACCTGGTCAAACTCGACGAGAAACCAGGCGTGAACAAGCAAGTGACCATCAAGGTCGGCCTGTCCAAGACTTTCCACGAGCAAGCCCCGGAACTGGTGGCGGTGCTGGAGAAGGTCAACCTGCCAATCGACCTGCTCAACCAGAACCTCGGACGCATGGCCAAAGAGCGGATCGAGTCACCAAAACTGGCGAAAATCTTCCTCAAGGAACATCCTGAAGTCTGGCACGCATGGGTGAGCGAAGACGCAGCCAAAAAGATCGACGCGGCCTTGTAGGTTGAGCCTCTCCGACTGCCCTGAGCGGCAGTCGGGTGCTTGATCGCAACCCCTTGATTGAGAGTCTCTTATGTTTCCCGAAAGCTTTACCTTTTCCATCGCCGACTGGGTCAACAGTTGGGTCGATTCGCTGGTTACCAACTACGGCGATGTGTTCCGGCAGATCTCTGACACGCTGCTGTGGGCCATCGTCAACCTTGAAGGCCTGCTGCGTGCGGCACCCTGGTGGCTGATGCTCGCCATCGTCGCGGGCATTGCCTGGCACGCGACCCGCAAGGTCGTGACCACGGCCGTGATTGTCGGCTTGTTATTCCTAGTGGGTGCGGTCGGCCTCTGGGACAAGCTGATGCAAACCCTGGCGCTGATGATGGTGGCGACGATCATTTCGGTGCTGATCGGCATTCCGCTGGGCATTCTTTCGGCGCGCAGCAACCGCCTGCGTTCGATCTTGATGCCGTTGCTGGACATCATGCAGACCATGCCGAGTTTCGTGTACCTGATCCCGGTGCTGATGCTGTTCGGCCTGGGCAAAGTCCCGGCGATTTTCGCCACCGTGATCTACGCCGCACCACCGCTGATCCGTCTGACTGATCTGGGTATTCGCCAGGTCGACGGCGAAGTGATGGAAGCGATCAACGCCTTCGGTGCCAACCGTTGGCAGCAACTGTTTGGCGTGCAACTTCCGCTGGCCCTGCCGAGCATCATGGCCGGGATTAACCAGACCACCATGATGGCCCTGTCGATGGTAGTGATTGCCTCGATGATCGGTGCCCGTGGTTTGGGCGAAGACGTGTTGGTGGGGATTCAGACCCTCAACGTCGGACGTGGTCTTGAGGCGGGTCTGGCGATCGTGATTCTGGCAGTGGTTATCGACCGTATTACTCAGGCGTATGGTCGGGCACGGCATGAGGTGAGCAAATGAACAACGAAGCCATCAGCAAGATCGAAGTCAAAAACGTCTTCAAGATTTTCGGCAACCGTTCCAAGGATGCGCTGGCCATGATCGGCCAGGGCAAAACCAAGGATCAGGTGCTGTCCGAAACCGGCTGCGTGGTCGGCGTGAACGACTTGTCCCTGAGCATCGGCACCGGCGAGATCTTCGTGATCATGGGCCTGTCGGGCTCCGGCAAGTCGACCCTGGTGCGCCACTTCAACCGCCTGATCGACCCGACCAGCGGCGCGATCCTGGTGGACGGCGTGGACATCCTGCAATACGACATGGAAGCCCTGCGCGAATTTCGCCGGCACAAGATCAGCATGGTGTTCCAGAGCTTCGGCCTGCTGCCGCACAAGACCGTGGTGGATAACGTCGCCTACGGCCTGAAAGTGCGTGGCGAGACCAAGCAAATGTGCTCCGAGCGCGCGCTGCACTGGATCAACACCGTGGGCCTCAAGGGCTACGAAAACAAATACCCGCATCAGCTTTCGGGCGGCATGCGTCAGCGTGTGGGTCTGGCCCGTGCCTTGGCGGCAGACACCGACATCATCCTGATGGACGAAGCCTTCAGTGCCCTCGACCCGCTGATTCGTGCGGAGATGCAGGACCAGTTGCTGGAACTGCAAAAGACCCTGCACAAGACCATCGTCTTCATCACCCACGACCTCGACGAGGCCGTGCGCATCGGCAACCGCATTGCGATTCTCAAGGATGGCCGCCTGATTCAGGTGGGTACGCCAAGAGAGATCCTGCATTCGCCGGCGGATGAGTATGTCGATCGGTTCGTTCAGCGTCGGGCTGCGGTGGTTTAAGAGGTTTGCGGTGTCTGTGCCGGCCCCTTCGCGAGCAAGCCCGCTCCCACAGGGGTACGCATTCCAAATGTGGGAGCGGCGGTGCGACGATTCGACTTGCTCGCGAAGGCGGCGGTGAAGCTGCATCAATATTCAAGTTGTACGCACGAGGTTGAAGATGTCCCAGGCTGAAAAAATCGTTATCGCCGACGCCCCGTTGCGTTGGCAGGATGTGGTCGCCGTAGCCCGCCATGGCGCACAACTTGAGCTGTCACCACAGGTCTGGGCGCGGATCGAGAATGCCCAGGCGATCGTCCAGCGCATCGTCGTCAGCGGCGAGCGCGCCTATGGCGTCAACACCGGCCTCGGCGCGCTGTGCAATGTCTCACTCAAAGACGAGCAACTCAGCCAACTGTCGCGCAACACCCTGCTCAGTCACGCCTGTGGCGTTGGCGCGCCACTGGCCGACGAACAGACCCGCGCAATCATCTGCGCCGCTATTCGCAACTACAGCCATGGCAAATCCGGTATTCACCGCCGGGTGGTCGAAGCGCTGTTGGCGCTGCTCAATCGCGGTATCACCCCGCAAGTGCCGTCCCAGGGTTCGGTCGGTTACCTGACCCACATGGCCCACATCAGCATTGCGCTGCTGGGTGTCGGCAATGTCAGCTATCGCGGGCAGATCGTTTCCGCGCAGCAAGCCCTGGCCGAAGAAGGTCTGCAACCGGTTCAACTGGGCGCCAAAGATGGCCTGTGCCTGGTCAACGGCACGCCGTGCATGTCCGGCCTCAGCTGCCTGGCAATCGCCGACGCGACGCGTTTGGTGCAATGGGCTGATGTGATTGGTGCCATGAGCTTCGAAGCCCAGCGCGGTCAGATTGCCGCGTTCGATGCCGAGATCATCGCGCTCAAGCCTCACCCGGGCATGCAGCAAGTCGGCATCAACCTGCGTGCGTTGCTCGATGGCAGTGAAGTGATCGCCAGCAGCAAAGGCATTCGCACTCAGGATGCGCTGAGCATTCGCTCGATCCCGCAAGTCCACGGCGCCGCTCGCGATCAGCTTGAACACGCGAAAAAGCAGATTGAAACCGAACTCAACTCGGTCACCGACAACCCGATGCTGCTGGGTACGCCGGACGACTTCCGGGTGGTGTCCCAGGCCAACCCGCACGGTCAATCCGTGGCCTTGGCGGCGGACTTGCTGGCCATCGCCATGGCGGAAATCGGCTCCATCGCCGAGCGTCGTCTGGACCGCCTGATCAACCCGCATGTCAGCGGTTTGCCGGCATTCCTGGTGGCCAATCCGGGGGTGAACTCCGGGATGATGATCGTCCAGTACGTCGCCGCGTCCCTGTGTGCGGAAAACCGTCAGTTGGCGCAACCGGCGGTACTCGACAACTACGTCACCTCGGGCCTGCAGGAAGATCACCTGAGCCTGGGCACCAACGCCGCGCTGAAGCTGCATCGTGCCCTGGAAAACTGCACGCAGATCCTCGCCATCGAGTACTTGCTGGCGTCTCAGGCATTTGAGTTCTTGAAAGAGCAACGCTTCGGCGCGGGTACTGATGCCGCCTGGCGTCTGCTGCGCGAGCGAGTTCCGGCCTACGACCAGGACCGCTGGCTGGCACCGGACATCGCCAGTGCCGCCGCCGTTTTGAAAGACCCGATTTTGCTGCACAAAGTGTTACCGAACCTGAACTGATTTCCACCACACCAGCGTGCCAAGGCGCGGCTCCCCAGAAGGCGAGACGCGACGGACAACGGACATCTCCGGAGCGTCTGGTGAGTTAACAAAAACTCTCAAAAGGAGCATAGAAATGACTGCGTTAAACCTGATTCCCGGCCAACTGAGCCTTGCCCAACTGCGTGATGTTTATCAGCAGCCGGTCAAAATCACCCTCGATGAAAGCGCTGCCGCCCAGATTGAAGCCAGCGTTGCCTGCGTGGAACAGATCCTCGCCGAGAACCGCACCGCATATGGCATCAACACCGGTTTCGGCCTGCTGGCGTCGACCCGTATCGCCAGCGAAGACCTGGAAAACCTGCAGCGCTCGCTGGTGCTGTCCCACGCCGCCGGTGTCGGCGAGCCGATCAGCGACGCGCTGGTTCGACTGGTCATGGTGCTCAAGGTCAACAGCCTGAGCCGTGGTTTCTCCGGCATTCGTCGTAAGGTCATCGATGCGCTGATCGCCCTGATCAACGCCGAGGTTTACCCGCACATTCCATTGAAAGGTTCGGTCGGTGCATCCGGTGACCTGGCGCCTTTGGCCCACATGTCGCTGGTGCTGCTGGGCGAAGGCAAGGCTCGCTACAAAGGCGAGTGGATGGAAGCTACCGAAGCACTGAAAGTTGCCGGCCTGACGCCGCTGACCCTGGCGGCCAAAGAAGGTCTGGCGCTGCTCAACGGTACTCAGGTGTCCACCGCTTACGCGCTGCGTGGTCTGTTCGAAGGTGAGGATCTGTTCGCTGGCGCTGTGGCGCTGGGCGCACTGACCGTTGAAGCCGTGCTGGGCTCGCGCTCGCCGTTCGACGCACGTATCCACGCCGCTCGTGGCCAGAAAGGCCAGATCGATGCCGCTGCCGCTTACCGCGATCTGCTGGGCGAGCGCAGCGAAGTGTCCGACTCGCACCAGAACTGCGAAAAGGTCCAGGACCCGTACTCCCTGCGCTGCCAGCCGCAAGTCATGGGCGCCTGTCTGACCCAGTTCCGTCAGGCCGCCGAAGTGCTCGCCATCGAAGCCAACGCCGTTTCGGACAACCCGCTGGTATTCGCCGCTGAAGGCGACGTGATCTCCGGCGGTAACTTCCACGCCGAACCGGTCGCCATGGCTGCCGACAACATGGCGCTGGCCATCGCGGAAATCGGTTCCCTGAGCGAGCGTCGTATCTCGCTGATGATGGACAAGCACATGTCGCAACTGCCGCCGTTCCTGGTGGCCAATGGCGGCGTGAACTCCGGCTTCATGATCGCCCAGGTGACCGCTGCGGCACTGGCCAGCGAGAACAAGGCGTTGTCCCATCCGCACTCGGTGGACAGCCTGCCGACTTCGGCGAACCAGGAAGACCACGTTTCCATGGCGCCGGCTGCCGGCAAGCGCCTGTGGGAAATGGCCGAAAACACTCGCGGCGTTCTCGCGGTGGAATGGTTGGCTGCGGTCCAGGGTCTGGATCTGCGCGATGGTCTGAAGACTTCTTCGAAGCTGGAAGAGGCCCGCGGGATTCTGCGTGCGCAAGTGCCTTTCTATGAGAAGGATCGCTTCTTTGCGCCGGACATCAACGCGGCGAGCGAGTTGTTGGCGTCCCGTTGCCTGAACGCGCTGGTACCGGCGAAGTTGCTGCCTAGCCTGTAATGGCCTCTTCGCGAGCAAGCTCGCTCCCACATTGGATTGCGCTGAACCTGTGGGAGCGACGGTGCGACGATTCGACTTGCTCGCGATTCGATTCTGATCGTTCCCACGCTCTGCGTGGGAACGATCATTTCCGCCAATAAAAATAATAGGGACGAGCAATGCAGCAGTCAGAAAAAGGTTTGAAACGCGGGCTCTCTGCCCGACATATTCGCTTCATGGCGCTGGGGTCGGCGATCGGCACCGGGCTGTTTTACGGTTCTGCCTCAGCCATTCAAATGGCCGGGCCCGCGGTCCTGCTCGCTTACCTGATCGGTGGCGCGGCGGTGTTCATGGTCATGCGCGCCCTCGGTGAGATGGCGGTACACAACCCGGTGGCCGGCTCTTTCGGCCACTACGCCAGCACTTATCTTGGGCCGATGGCGGGCTTCATCCTCGGTTGGACCTACGCGTTTGAAATGGTCATCGTCGGCATGGCCGACGTCACCGCATTCGGTATTTACATGGGCTTCTGGTTTCCGGAAGTCGCCCGCTGGATCTGGGTACTGGGCATCGTTTCGGTGGTCGGCGGCTTGAACCTGTGCAACGTCAAAGTCTTCGGCGAAATGGAGTTCTGGCTGTCGCTGCTCAAGGTCGCAGCCATCGTCGCGATGATCCTCGGTGGCTTCGGCATCATGCTGTTCGGTATCAGCACCGCGCCCGGCGCCCAGGCGACCGACATCAGCAATCTCTGGAGCCATGGCGGCTTTATGCCCAATGGCGTGGGCGGCCTGATCGCTTCGTTTGCGGTGGTGATGTTTGCGTTCGGCGGCATTGAAATCATCGGCGTGACCGCCGGTGAAGCCAAAGACCCGCAGCGCGTACTGCCCAGGGCGATCAATGCCGTACCGTTGCGTATCCTGCTGTTCTACGTGCTGACGATGTTCGTACTGATGTCGATCTTTCCATGGCAGCAGATCGGCAGCCAAGGCAGTCCATTCGTGCAGATTTTCGACAACCTGGGGATCAGCTCGGCGGCAACCATTCTCAATATCGTGGTGATCTCGGCGGCAGTGTCGGCGATCAACAGTGACATCTTCGGCGCTGGCCGCATGATGTACGGTCTGGCCCAGCAAGGGCATGCGCCCAAGGGCTTCGCCCGCTTGTCGCGCAATGGCGTGCCATGGATGACCGTGGTGGTAATGAGTGCCGCGCTGCTGCTGGGCGTGCTGCTGAACTACCTGATTCCGGAAAACGTGTTCCTGTTGATCGCCTCCATCGCGACCTTCGCCACTGTATGGGTCTGGTTGATGATTCTGTTCACTCAAGTGGCGATGCGTCGCTCCATGAGTGCCGAGCAAGTCGCCCAACTGAAATTCCCGGTGCCGTTCTGGCCCTATGCGCCGATGGCGGCGATTGCCTTCATGCTGTTCATCTTTGGCGTGCTGGGCTATTTCCCGGATACCCAGGCGGCTCTGATCGTCGGCGTGGTCTGGATTGTATTGCTGGTGCTGGCCTACCTGACGTGGGTGAAACCGGCGGCAGGCAAGGCAGTACCGGTTGAGCGGGAACCCTCTTTTTCTCATCGATAACCTAACGGAGGCCACGGATGAAAACTCTCTGGCAACACTGCCACGTCGCAACCATGGCGCAAGGCGCCTACTCGATCATCGAGGATGCGGCCATCGTGACGTCAGGAGCGCACATTGAGTGGATCGGCCCACGCGCTGAACTGCCGTCGGGCGAGTACCCGGCAGTCAATGATCTTAAAGGGGCCTGGGTGACGCCGGGCCTGATCGACTGCCACACCCACACGGTGTTCGGCGGTAACCGCAGCGGTGAATTCGAACAGCGTCTGCAAGGCGTCAGCTACGCAGAAATCGCAGCGGCCGGTGGTGGCATCGCCAGCACCGTGCGCGCCACTCGCGCGGCCACTGAAGACGAGCTGTTCGCCAGCGCCGCCAAGCGTCTGAAGAGCCTGATGCGCGACGGCGTGACCACGGTCGAAATGAAATCCGGCTACGGCCTGGACCTGGCCAGCGAACGCAAGATCCTGCGGGTCATCCGCCGTCTCGGCGCTGAATTGCCGGTCAGCGTGCGCAGCACCTGCCTGGCCGCTCACGCCTTGCCGCCGGAATACGCGGATCGTGCCGACGACTACATCGATCACATCTGCGCCGAGATGCTCCCGGCCCTGGCCGCCGAAGGGCTGGTGGATGCGGTGGATGCGTTCTGCGAATACCTGGCGTTTTCGCCGGCGCAGGTCGAGCGGGTGTTCATCACCGCTCAACAACTCGGTTTGCCGGTGAAGCTGCACGCCGAACAGTTGTCGTCGTTGCATGGTTCGAGTCTGGCGGCGCGTTACCACGCACTGTCGGCCGATCACCTGGAATTCATGACCGAAGACGACGCCATCGCCATGGCGGAATCTGGCACCGTCGCGGTGTTGCTGCCCGGCGCCTTCTACTTCCTGCGGGAAACCCAGTTGCCGCCGATGGAGGCTTTGCGCAAACACGGCGTGAAAATCGCCATCGCCAGCGACCTCAACCCAGGCACCTCACCGGCGCTGTCGTTGCGTTTGATGCTGAACATGGCGTGCACCTGTTTCCGCATGACCCCGGAAGAAGCCTTGGCGGGTGCAACGATTCATGCCGCCACGGCGCTGGGCATGGCTGAAACCCATGGTTCGCTGGAAGTCGGCAAGTGTGCAGATTTCGTCGCCTGGCAAATCGATCGTCCGGCTGATCTGTCGTACTGGCTGGGCGGTGACCTGGAAAAACGCGTCGTGCGTCACGGCGTTGAAGTGAGCATTTAGGAGAACAGTTGTGGATAAGGTTCTGAACTTCAAACAAGGTCGCGTACCGCTGCTGATCAGCATGCCCCACGCCGGCCTGCGCCTGACCCCGACGGTCGAAGCCGGGTTGATCCCCGACGCGAAAAGCCTGCCCGACACTGACTGGCACATTCCGCAGCTTTACGAATTTGCTGCCGAGCTGGGCGCCAGCACCTTGGCCGCCGAGTACTCGCGTTTTGTCATCGACCTGAATCGACCGTCTGACGACAAGCCTTTGTATGTCGGCGCCACCACCGGCCTGTACCCGGCGACGCTGTTCGACGGCATTCCGTTGTTCCGCGAAGGGCATGAGCCATCGGCCGCAGAACGCGCGACTTACCTGGAGCAGATCTGGACGCCGTACCACAGCACGTTGCAGAACGAGCTGGCGCGACTGAAAGCCGAGTTCGGCTACGCATTGCTGTTTGATGCGCACTCGATCCGCTCGATCATCCCGCACCTGTTCGACGGCAAACTGCCGGACTTCAACCTCGGCACCTTCAACGGCGCCAGTTGCGATCCACAGTTGGCCACTCAGCTGGAAGCGATCTGCGCGCGCCATGGCGATTACAGCCATGTGCTGAACGGTCGCTTCAAGGGCGGCCACATCACCCGGCACTACGGCAATCCGGCCGAGAACATCCATGCGGTGCAACTGGAGTTGGGCCAGTGCACGTATATGGAAGAGTTCGAGCCGTTCCGTTATCGTCCGGACTTGGCGGCGCCGACTCAGGTGGTGCTCAAGGAATTGCTGCAAGGGCTGCTGGCCTGGGGCGAGAAAAACTACAAACGTTAAAGCCTGACGCAAAACACTGTGGGAGCGGGCTTGCTCGCGAAGAGGGCGTGTCAGGCAACAACAATGTTGACTGACCCACCGCTTTCGCGAGCAAGCCCGCTCCCACAGGGTATGAGTTCGACTTGATAACGGATGACGACAGTCGCCACCGTGCAAAACACGGTCGCTACAGTTCGCTTTTACCCTCTCGACGCTGCGTAATGTTCTGGGCACGGTGCATGAAGACACCGGGCCCACAATAATCCGCTGCCGCACGAGATCATCCCGATGAAAAGACTGTTCACCCGCTGTCTCTCAATCCTCTGCGGCACTGCTCTCCTGAGCACCAGCGTCCTGGCCAGTGACGACGCTTCCTGCAAGGCTGTGCGCATGGGCGTGGTCAACTGGACCGATGTGATCGCCACCAGTGGCATGGCCGATGTGCTGCTCAACGGCCTCGGTTACGAAAGCAAGCAAACCAGCGCCGTGCAGCAAATCATCTTCGCCGGCATCCGCGACAAGCGTCTGGACATCTACCTCGGTTACTGGAAACCGGCGATGGACAAAAACATCGCGCCGTTCCTGGCTGCCAATCAAGTGAAAGTCATGGACAAACCGAGCCTGGCCGACGCCCAGGCAACGCTAGCCGTACCGGAGTACGTCGCCGAAGCGGGTCTGAAAACCTTCGCCGATATCGCCAAATTCAAGGATCAACTCGGCGGCAAGATCTACGGCATCGAGCCGGGCAGCGGCGCCAACACCACCATTAAAACCATGATCGAGACCAATCAATTTGGCTTGAAGGATTTCAAACTGATCGAGTCGGGTGAGGCCGGCATGCTTGCCGCCGTTCAGCGGGCGGTGAATCGCAAGGAGTTCGTGGTGTTCGTCGGCTGGACCCCGCACCCGATGAACATCAACATGAAAATCGCCTACCTGACCGGCAGCGAAGACGTTTACGGCCCGAACGAGGGCGCCGCCACCGTTTCCACCGTGACCGCCCCGGACTACGCCCAGCGCTGCCCGAACGTAAACCGTCTGCTGGAAAACCTGACCTTCACCGCCGCCCAGGAAAGCCAGTTGATGGTGCCGATCATGGAGCGTAAAACGCCTCAGGACGTTGCCAAGCAATGGCTGCGTGATCATCCCGAGGATCTGCAGCGCTGGCTCGCCGGTGTCAGCAGTTTTGATGGCAAGGATGGCGTGGCGACCGTTCAGGCCAGTTTGAAGCCTTTATGAGTTCCTATCCGTTATCCGAGCAAATGACGGCTTTCGTCGAGAAAACCGTCAGCTTCAACAGCACAGACAGCAGTCTCGGCGGTTTGCGTCAGGCCTACAGCGACATGTGCCGGGCGTTCACCCCGCTGCGTCCCGCCGGGCTTTACGTGGTCGACTTTGAATTGGTCGGCGTACCAGTGCGGTCTTATCAACCGCCGGTTTCGCCACCGACCAGCGGTTGCCCGTGCATCGTGTATCTGCACGGCGGTGGGTGGGTGGTGGGGGATCTGGACTCCCACGATTTCATCTGCGCTGAACTGGCATCGACGCTCGGCGTGCTGGTGATCGCGGTCGATTATCGATTGGCACCGGAATATCCGTTTCCGGCGGCGTTTGAGGACTGCCTGGGTGTCTGGCGCGCGCTACGGACCGGGCCATTCCGGCTCGATCCTGAACGAACGCTGGTGGCCGGGGACAGCGCCGGTGGCAACCTTGCGGCTGCGTTGTGTCTGGCGTTGCGCGATGCGGGCGAGCCATTACCGGCGGCTCAGGTGCTGATTTATCCGGGGCTGGGCGGTGATCACCGATTGCCGTCGCGCAGTGAATGCGTCGATGCTCCCTTGCTCAGCAGTAGCGATCTGGACTGTTATCACGCCCTGTACTTGCGCGGCACTGGACAGCCAAGTGCCTACGCGATGCCGTTGCTCGCCGAGGATTTCAGTGGGTTGCCGCCGGCCTTGATCGCCGTGGCGCAATTCGATCCGTTGCGCGATGACGGCATGCTCTACGCCGAGCGACTGAACGCAGCAGGCGTGGCAGCGACGCTTTATTACGGGGAGGGGTTGGTTCACGGCTGTTTGCGGGCTCGGGGGCAGGTCGCCGAGGTCGACGCACTCTATGAAACGCTGCTTGGCTATTTGTCTGAAAAAACCGGCTGAAAAACTCTGACTCTGCAAGGCATGCTCATTGGCGTAATTCGGGTTTATGATGCCGGACGGCAGAATAATAGAAGTCCCCCCAGGGATGACCTCGACCCCTTACGGAGCGCGCAATGCAGACTTTGTACCCGCAGATCAAACCCCACGCCCGGCACGATCTGGCCGTCGATGAAACCCACACGCTGTATGTCGACGAAAGCGGTTCGCCGGAAGGTTTGCCGGTTGTATTCATCCACGGCGGCCCCGGCGCCGGGTGTGATGCCCAGAGCCGTCGGTTTTTCGATCCAAACCTGTATCGCATTGTGACCTTCGACCAGCGCGGTTGCGGTCGTTCCACGCCTCACGCCAGCCTGGAAAACAACACCACCTGGGATCTGGTCGCCGACCTTGAGCGGATTCGCCAACACCTTGGCATCGATAAGTGGGTGTTGTTCGGCGGTTCGTGGGGTTCGACCCTGGCACTGGCCTACGCGCAAACCCACCCGGAGCGTGTACACGGTCTGATTCTGCGCGGGATTTTTCTTTGCCGTCCGCAGGAAATCGAGTGGTTCTACCAGTGTGGCGCCAGTCGTCTGTTCCCCGATTACTGGCAGGACTACATCGCGCCGATCCCGCTGGACGAGCGCGAAGACTTGCTCTCGGCTTTCCACAAGCGCCTGATCGGCAACGATCAGATTGCCCAGATGCACGCGGCCAAGGCCTGGTCCACCTGGGAAGGCCGGACTGCCACCCTGCGCCCGAACCCGATGGTGGTCGATCGTTTCTCCGAGCCACAGCGCGCGTTGTCCATCGCCCGCATCGAATGTCACTACTTCACCAACAATGCGTTCCTTGAGCCCAACCAGCTGATCCGCGACATGGGCAAGATCGCCCATTTGCCTGGCGTGATCGTCCATGGCCGCTACGACGTGATCTGCCCGCTGGATAACGCCTGGGAACTGCATCAGAACTGGCCGAACAGTGAGTTGCAGGTGATCCGTGACGCCGGCCATGCCGCCTCCGAACCTGGCATTACCGACGCACTGGTTCGCGCCGCCGATCAGATGGCCCATCGTCTGCTCGACCTGGCCCCTGAAGAAGCATGAAGGGCCTGCTGCAACGCGTGCGTGGCGCGCGAGTCGAGGTAGCGGGGGAGGTGGTTGGCGCCGTCGATCAGGGATTGCTGGTGCTGGTGGCGGTCGAGCCCGAGGATACTCGGGCCAGCGCCGACAAACTTCTGCAGAAACTGCTTAACTATCGTGTGTTCAGTGACGCCGAGGGCAAGATGAATCTGTCCCTGGCGGATGTAGGCGGTGGGTTGCTGCTGGTCTCACAGTTCACCCTGGCCGCCGATACCAAGAGCGGGTTGCGTCCGAGTTTTTCGACCGCTGCCCCTCCGGCCCTGGGCGAGGAACTTTTCGACTATCTATTAGGCAAAGCGAAACAGGTGCATGGCACTGTGGCATCAGGTAGATTCGGCGCGGATATGCAGGTGCACCTGGTCAACGACGGCCCGGTAACCTTCCTGTTACAGACCTGAAAGCCCTTGAAACATGTTTTTAAGGGCTTTTCGACTGAAAACAGGGGTTTTTCGCGATAAATACTTTGCTACCCCTGATGCGTTGTAACGCGGCCTACTAGATAATCGCGCGCTACGGGGATCAGCGTTCGTTGGTCCATTTTGACTTAGGTAGAGACTTGTCCTGGACCTCTTGGGGAATCATTTAGCCCCATAGGAGTCGGAACAATGCTCGCCAACTTGGCAAGAGTGGTCTGTAGGGTCGGTTTTTTCATGCCGCACACCCCACAGGCACTTTAACTGGCCGTTGGTTTTTTGATCTGTTTTCGGCGAGGGTTGCTCGTGATTGTTAGTCCCTGTAATGCAAAATTGTCTGCCAAACGGTTACGAAGCGCTCTGGTAGCGGGCTCTGCACTGCTCTGCCTGCTCAGCGCCGGTCAGCTTTGGGCATTCAATCTGGATGATGTATCGGTCAAGGCAAAAGAGCTGGCCGGGCAGAAATACGAAGCTCCGCGCAGTAACCTGCCGAACGAGTTCCGCGAGATGAAATTCGCGGACTATCAAAAAATTCGTTTCCTGACCGAAAAAGCCGAGTGGGCCGATCAGAAAACCCCGTTCAAGCTGTCGTTCTATCACCAGGGTATGCATTTCGATACACCGGTGAAAATCAACGAAATCACAGCTAACACCGTCGAAGAGATCAAATACGACCCAAGTCGTTTCGATTTTGGCGACGTGAAGTTCGATCCGAAAGCCACCGAACAACTGGGTTATGCCGGTTTCCGTGTGCTGTACCCGATCAACAAGGCTGACAAGCAAGACGAAATCATGACCATGCTCGGCGCGAGTTACTTCCGCGTTGTCGGCAAGGGTCACACCTATGGTTTGTCCGCTCGCGGCATGGCCATCGATACGGCGTTGCCGTCCGGCGAAGAATTCCCGCGTTTCACCGAGTTCTGGATTCAACAGCCAAAACCGGGTGACAAGCACCTGGTGATCTTCGCCCTGCTGGATTCGCCACGCGCTACCGGTGCCTATCGCCTGACCCTGCGTCCTGGCAGCGACACGGTTGTCGACGTCAAGGCCCAGATGTTCCTGCGTGACAAGGTCACCAAGCTTGGCGTTGCGCCGCTGACCAGCATGTTCCTGTTCGGCGCCAATCAGCCGTCGAAAGTGCTGAACTATCGTCGCGAACTGCACGACTCCAGCGGTCTGTCGATCCATGCCGGCAATGGCGAGTGGATCTGGCGCCCACTGAACAACCCGAAACACCTGGCGGTGAGCAACTTCTCGATCGAGAACCCGCGCGGTTTCGGCCTGCTGCAACGTGGCCGCGACTTCAGCCACTACGAAGACCTCGACGACCGCTACGACAAGCGCCCAAGTGCCTGGATCGAACCAAGGGGCGATTGGGGCAAGGGCTCCGTCGATCTGGTAGAGATTCCGACTGCCGACGAAACCAACGACAATATCGTTGCGTTCTGGAGTCCGGAAAAACTGCCTGAGCCTGGCCAACCGCTGGACGTCGCTTATCGCATGCACTGGACCATCGACGAAGCCGCGCTTCACGCACCGGACAGCGCCTGGGTTCAACAGACCCTGCGTTCCACGGGTGACGTGAAACAGTCCAACCTGATCCGTCAGCCGGACGGTAGCGTTGCTTATCTGGTGGACTTCGAAGGCCCGTCCCTTGCGGCATTGCCGGATGATACGGACGTTCGTAGCCAGGTCAGCGTTGGCGAGAATGCCGAGCTGGTCGAGAACAGCGTGCGTTACAACCCTGAAACCAAGGGCTGGCGCCTGACGCTGCGGATGAAAATCAAGGATCCGGGCAAGCCTACCGAGATGCGTGCTGCACTGGTCAAGAACATCGTGACTGCCGACCTGGCCAAAACATCGTATCCGGCATCCAATTCTTCCGTCGCCAAGGCTGACAAGATTGCCGCTCGGCAGCAGGAGAAGCTGGACAAGGAAGCCAAGGAAGCCAAGGAAACCAAACAAGCTGAGGCCAAGCAGGTTGAAGCCAAGAAGGTCGAAGCCAAGCCAGCCGCAGATTCCAAGGACAAGGACAACAAAGACGCCAAGCAGCCTGTTGCTGCCGAAGCGGCCCCAGCCACACCGGAATCGGCACCGACTGAAGAAGTCCTGACCGAGACCTGGAGCTACCAGTTGCCTGCCGATGAGTAATTCTCAAGTACAGCCAGAGACTCTTGCCGAGTATCTGGCGCATCTGCCGATGACCGACGAGCAGCGCGCGGAACTCGCGGGCTGCCAGTCTTTCAGCGAATTGCATGAGCGCCTTTCGTCCTCGACGTTCGACGCGCCGACCGAGGCTGCTCAAGCTTCGGTGGGGCGTCGTTTGACGCTGAACACCGCCGAAGAACTGGCCGATGCTGAAATGCTGGTGCTCGACGCCAGCGGCCGGGTTTGCCTGCGGGCAACCCCGCCGATTCGTCGGACCAAAGTCGTGCCGGAGCCGTGGCGCACCAACATTCTGGTGCGTGGCTGGCGTCGTCTGACCGGTCGCACCAATCCGCCGGCCCCGCCGAAGGATGAGCGCGTGCTGCCGGCTGCTCGCTGGCGCACCGTCGGTTCGATCCGTCGCTACATTTTGCTGGTGCTGATGCTCGGCCAGACCATCGTCGCCGGCTGGTACATGAAAGGCATCATGCCGTACCAGGGCTGGTCGTTCGTCGACCTGAACGAAGTGCTGCATCAACCGCTGTCGCAAACGGCCACGCAAGTACTGCCGTATGCACTGCAAACCAGCATCCTGATCTTGTTCGGGATTCTGTTCTGCTGGGTGTCGGCTGGTTTCTGGACCGCGTTGATGGGCTTCCTCGAGTTGCTCACCGGTCACGACAAATACCGCATTTCCGGTAAAAGCGCCGGTAACGAGCCGATTCCTACGGATGCGCGCACCGCACTGGTGATGCCGATCTGCAACGAAGACGTGCCACGGGTGTTTGCCGGTTTGCGGGCGACCTTCGAGTCGGTTGCGGCCACGGGTAACCTGGATCGCTTCGACTTCTTTGTCCTCAGCGACAGTAACGACGCCGATATCTGCGTCGCCGAGCAACAAGCCTGGCTGGACGTCTGCCGTGAAGCCAAGGGCTTCGGCAAGATCTTCTATCGCCGCCGCCGCCGTCGCGTTAAACGTAAAAGCGGTAACCTCGACGACTTCTGCCGTCGTTGGGGCGGTGATTACAAGTACATGGTCGTGCTCGACGCGGACTCCGTGATGAGCGGCGATTGCCTGACCAGTCTGGTGCGCTTGATGGAAGCCACCCCGGACGCCGGGATCATCCAGACCGCGCCGCGCGCGTCTGGCATGGACACGCTGTATGCACGCATGCAGCAGTTCGCCACCCGCGTGTACGGTCCGCTGTTTACCGCCGGTCTGCACTTCTGGCAGTTGGGCGAATCCCACTACTGGGGCCACAACGCAATCATCCGCATGAAGCCGTTCATCGAGCACTGCGCCCTGGCGCCGTTGCCCGGTAAAGGCGCATTCGCCGGTGCAATTCTGTCCCACGACTTCGTTGAAGCGGCGCTGATGCGCCGTGCCGGCTGGGGCGTATGGATTGCCTACGACTTGCCGGGCAGCTACGAAGAATTGCCGCCGAACCTGCTGGACGAACTCAAGCGTGACCGTCGCTGGTGTCACGGCAACCTGATGAACTTCCGGCTGTTCCTGGTAAAAGGCATGCACCCGGTGCACCGTGCGGTGTTCCTGACGGGCGTGATGTCTTATCTGTCGGCGCCGTTGTGGTTCTTCTTCCTCGTGCTGTCGACGGCGCTGCTGGCGGTCAACACGCTGATGGAGCCGCAGTACTTCCTTGAGCCACGTCAGCTGTATCCGTTGTGGCCACAATGGCACCCGGACAAGGCGATCGCGCTGTTCTCGACCACCGTCGTGCTGCTGTTCCTGCCGAAGTTGTTGAGCATCATCCTGATCTGGGCCAAGGGCGCGAAAGAGTTTGGTGGCAAGTTCAAGGTGACCCTGTCGATGCTGCTGGAGATGCTGTTCTCCATGTTGCTGGCGCCGGTGCGGATGATTTTCCACACCCGTTTCGTACTCGCCGCGTTCCTCGGCTGGGCCGCGACCTGGAACTCGCCGCAACGTGACGACGACTCCACGCCATGGAGCGAAGCGGTCAAACGCCACGGTCCGCAAACCTTGCTGGGCTTCTTCTGGGCCCTGCTGGTGATCTGGCTGAACCCGAGCTTCCTCTGGTGGCTGGTGCCGATCGTCGGTTCGTTGATGCTGTCGATTCCGGTGTCGGTGATCTCCAGTCGAGTTGGCCTGGGCCTCAAGTCCCGTGACGAAAGCCTGTTCCTGATCCCTGAGGAATACAATCCGCCACAGGCGTTGCTGGCGACCGACCAGTACACCCACGAAAACCGTTGGCATGCGCTGAACGACGGGTTCGTCCGGGCAGTGGTCGATCCACAGCAGAACGCCTTGGCGTGCTCGCTGGCGACGTCCCGTCACCGTCAGGCCGAGCCGATTGAGTGGCTGCGGGTCGAACGGGTGCGTCATGCGCTGAAAGCCGGGCCTGAGGGGCTGAACAACAATGAGCGCGTGCAACTGCTCAGTGATCCGGTAGCACTGGGTCGTCTGCATGAGCAGATCTGGAACGAAGCTCACCCCGAGTGGCTGGAGGCGTGGCGTAAATCGGTGAAAGCCGATCCCCATGCGCCGCTGTTGCCGCTCAAGCCGCTGAGTGTGCAGCCTCAGTTGGCCTGACAAAAAACCCCGCGAAAGCGGGGTTTTTTTTGTGCTGATCAGCGTCGAACAACAATTCCTGCTGAAACCCTTGTGCAAACGAACGAGTGCGTTAGCATCCGTCCCCGAATTGGTGCGCCCGGACAACTTTATGTTCGTATCTGCCGGTTTTCCAAGGGGAATCCGCAGTTTGCGCGCCTCACAACGCGATGGTTTTGGGGACTTGATGATGAAGAAGTATCTCTCGATGCTGCTGGTCGGCGTCACGGCATTGGTTGCAGTCAACACGGCGCAGGCCGGTGCCATCGATGACGCGGTCAAGCGCGGCACGCTGAAAGTTGGCATGGACCCGACCTACATGCCGTTCGAAATGACCAATAAGCGCGGCGAGATCATCGGCTTCGAAGTCGACATCCTCAAAGCCATGACTAAGGCCATGGGCGTTAAGCTGGAGATGGTTTCCACCGGCTACGACGGCATCATCCCGGCCCTGCTCACCGATAAGTTCGACATGATCGGCAGCGGCATGACCCTGACCCAGGAACGCAACCTGCGCCTGAACTTCAGCGAACCGTTCATCGTGGTGGGCCAGACCCTGCTGATCCGCAAGGAACTGGAAGGCACCATCAAGTCCTATAAAGACTTGAACACCGCCGACTACCGCATTACTTCCAAGCTTGGCACCACCGGCGAGATGGTGGCCAAAAAGCTCATCTCCAAAGCCAACTACCACGGCTACGACAACGAGCAGGAAGCCGTGCTCGACGTGGTCAACGGCAAGGCCGACGCCTTCATCTACGACGCGCCTTACAACGTCGTGGCCGTGAACAAGGTTGGTGCCGGCAAACTGGTATTCCTCGACAAGCCGTTCACCTACGAACCGCTGGCCTTCGGTCTGAAGAAGGGTGACTACGACAGCATCAACTTCATCAACAACTTCCTGCGCCAGATTCACGAAGACGGCACCTACGATCGCATCCATGACAAGTGGTTCAAAGACACCGCTTGGCTGAAGGACATGGAATAAGGCTGACTGGCGGCGCTCGGTCAGCTAGACCGCGGCGTCCCATTCGCGAGCAAGCCCGCTCCCACACTAGATCGCGGTCGAACACAAAATCTGTATTCACTGAAGATCAAATGTGGGAGCGGGCTTGCTCGCGAAGACGGCCTCCCTGTCGACACAAATTTCGGAATCTGCTTACAGATGAAACAGAAAAAAGCCCTATGGCCGTGGCACGTGTTAACCGTGCTGCTGCTGATCGGCCTGGCCGGCGCGTTGTACTACGCCACCTCGCTGATGTCCTACGAATGGCGCTGGAACCGCGTGCCGCAATACTTCGCCTACCACGCCGGAGAATCCCAGCGTGCCGCCGATATCTCCACCGTCAGCGAACTGGTGCGCAAGGGCGACAAGGCTGAAGTCACCCTGCGCAATGATGCCGGCGTCGAGCAGCACCTGACCGTCGACGACAACAGCCTGCAAGTCGCCCAAGGTGATGACGTGGCCGAAGGCGACGTGATCGGCGTGACCCGCCATTGGGCCGCCGGACCGCTGATGTGGGGACTCTGGACCACCTTGTGGTTGTCCGTGGTTTCCGGAGTGCTCGGTCTGCTGATCGGCCTCGCCACGGGCCTGTGCCGACTGTCGAACAACCCGACCCTGCGCGATCTCTCGACGATCTACGTCGAACTGGTCCGCGGTACGCCGCTGCTGGTGCAAATCTTCATTTTCTACTTCTTCATCGGCACCGTGATGAACCTCTCCCGGGAGTTCGCCGGTATCGCCGCGTTGTCGCTGTTCACCGGTGCTTATGTGGCGGAAATCATCCGTTCCGGCGTGCAATCCATCGCCCGTGGCCAGAACGAAGCCGCGCGCTCCCTGGGCCTGAGCGCCGGTCAGTCGATGCGCCACGTGGTGCTGCCGCAAGCGTTCAAACGAGTGCTGCCACCGCTGGCCGGTCAGTTCATCAGTCTGGTCAAGGACACCTCGCTGGTGTCGGTGATCGCCATTACCGAACTGCTGAAAAGCGGTCGCGAAGTCATCACCACCTCGTTCTCGCCGTTCGAAATCCTGTTCTGCGTGGCCGGTCTGTACCTGTTGAT
This sequence comes from Pseudomonas sp. Root329, assembly GCF_001424925.1. Taxonomy (NCBI): domain Bacteria; kingdom Pseudomonadati; phylum Pseudomonadota; class Gammaproteobacteria; order Pseudomonadales; family Pseudomonadaceae; genus Pseudomonas; species Pseudomonas sp. Root329. The sequence goes on from NZ_LMCV01000008.1 coordinate 50,105, forward strand.
CAACCTGCCGCTGTCGAAAATCGCCAGCCGGCTTGAGCGGAGGCTCGCGCAAAGTGATTGAAGTCCGCGATCTGGTAAAAGTTTTCGACACCCGCGGCCACGTGGTTCGCGCGGTGGATAACGTCTCGACGCACGTGGCCAAGGGCGAAGTGCTGGTGGTGATCGGTCCGTCCGGTTCCGGCAAGTCGACTTTCCTGCGCTGTCTCAACGGCCTGGAAGAGTTCGACTCGGGCTCGGTGAGCATCGACGGCTTGCAACTCGCCGACCCGAAAACCGATGTGAATGCCTATCGCCGCGAAGTCGGCATGGTCTTCCAGCATTTCAACCTGTTCCCGCACATGACCGTGCTGGAAAACCTCTGCCTGGCCCAGAAAGTCGTGCGCAAGCGCGGCAAGAAAGAGCGCGAGGCCAAGGCCTTGGCGTTGCTGGAGAAGGTTGGTATTGCGCAGAAAGCCAACGAGTTTCCGTCGCGCCTGTCCGGCGGTCAGCAACAGCGCGTGGCCATCGCCCGGGCATTGGCCATGGAGCCAAAGGTCATGCTGTTCGATGAGCCGACCTCGGCGCTCGACCCGGAAATGGTCGGCGAAGTGCTGGACGTGATGAAAACCCTGGCGGTGGAAGGCATGACCATGGTTTGCGTCACCCACGAAATGGGCTTCGCCCGGGAAGTGGCGGATCGGGTGCTGTTTTTCGATCACGGCAAATTGCTGGAAGACGCCTCACCGGCCGAATTCTTCGATGCGCCGAAGGATCCACGGGCACAGGCCTTCTTGCGGCAGGTCCTCTAACTTCAGCGCCTGTCAGACCGCTTTCGCGAGCAAGCCCGCTCCCACATTGGTTTTGTGATCGACACATATCCCCTGTGGGAGCGGGCTTGCTCGCGAAAGCATCACCCCGGTCCCAAGCGAACCGAGGTCATTGAATCGCCTTAAACCTTAAACCTTAAACCTTGAACCTGCCCACCAGCATCTGCAGATGCGTCCCCAACCGTGCCAGCTCAACGCTGGACGCCGCGGTCTCTTCACTGGCTGCCGAGGTCTGCTCGGACACGTCGCGCACGTTCAGCACGCTACGGTTGATCTCTTCAGCTACGGCGCTTTGCTGCTCCGCCGCTGCTGCGATTTGTTGGTTCATCGCCTGAATCGCTGAGACGGTACGGGTGATGTTGGTCAACGAGCCCCCGGCACGGCGGGTCAGTTCAACGCTGCTTTCGGTCAGGCTGCGGCTGTTGTCCATGATAGTGGCGACTTGCTGGGTGCCGCTTTGCAGGCCGCCGATCAGTTCTTCGATTTCTTCGGTGGACTTCTGGGTGCGCTGGGCCAAGCTGCGGACTTCATCGGCAACCACCGCGAAACCACGTCCGGCCTCACCGGCACGGGCCGCTTCGATGGCCGCATTGAGAGCCAGCAAGTTGGTCTGTTGCGCCACGGACTTGATCACATCGAGCACGCTGCCGATTTTGTCGCTTTCGCGTTTGAGGTGACTCATGGCCTCGGTGGAATTGCCGACTTCCTTGGCCAGACGTTCGATCTGGGCGATGGCTTCGCCCACCACCTTGTCGCCTTCACGGGCCTGCTGGTCGGCGGCGACGGCGGCTTCGGACGCTTCTTCGGCGTTACGCGCGACTTCCTGCACGGTGGCGGTCATTTCGTTCATGGCGGTGGCCACCTGGTCGGTCTCGACCTTCTGGCTGTTGACCCCGGCGCTGGTCTGCTCAGTGACTGCCGACAGCTCTTCGGCAGCGCTGGCGATTTGCGTGACGCCGTCACTGATGCCGCCGATCAACTCGCGCAGGCCCAGGGTCATGCTCTGCATGGCGCGCTGTAGCTGACCGAGTTCGTCCTGACGCTCAGAGATAAGGTTTTGGGTCAGGTCGCCGGCAGCAACACGCTTCGCCACTTTGAGGGTCTGGCTCAGGGGGATCACGATCTGGCGAGTGATCGCCCACGCGGCAAGCAGGCCGAAGGCCAGCGCCAGGACGGTGGCTAGCAGCAGGAGGTTTTTGGCATGCGCGGCGTCGGTGTCTCGGACGATGGTTTGCGACACGGTGAGTTTTTTGCTGACGTCGAGCAGGATGTCGCCTTGTACGGCCATGCGTTGGAGGGCCGCGGCGCTGGCAACCTGAGAGTCGCGGAACTGGCTGACGGCGGCGCGATAGGCCTTGAGCGAGTCAGTGGCCTGTTGCAGGTTGGCGATGTGCTGTTCCGGCAGTTTGGAGGGCAGGCTTTCGAGGTTTTTCAACGCGTTGTCGATGGCGGCCAGCGCCGGTTGCTCGGCCTCGGTTTTACCGCTGTAGGTGTAACCGCGAACCTGGAAGCGTGCTTGCTGGATCAGTTTGCTCAGGTCGATCACGGCGTTGAAATCGGTGACGCTGTCACCTTGCAGCATGGATTTTTCGACTTCGGCGACACGGGCCACGGCGTTGTCGGCGGTGGCGCCGAGTTTGCCGCGGGCGTCTTCGCGGGTGGCGCCGGCCTGGGTCATGGCGGTGAAGGCTTGTTTGTACTCACTGACGGCGGCCAGTTGCTGGTCGATCATGGCCACGTCGGCCGGTTGTTCGATCAACGTACGCGCGGTTTTCAGGCCGGTATCGAGTTGGCCGAGCAGGTCGTTGACCGCACCGGGGCCTTGTTCGCCGCGACGCATTTCGTAATCCAGACGGGCCAGGCGCAGGTCTTTGGTCAGGTCATTGAGGCTGGCAATAAACCCCAGCTTATCGCCGCGACTCATCACACCGCTCAGGCCGGTCCAGCCGGTGAAAGTGATCAACAAGGTAAGCAGCAGCACCAGACCGAAGCCGACACCCAGTTTGCGATTGACGCTGACGTTCCCCAGTTTCTCGGCTAGCCATCGGTACATGCTGCAACTCCCTCGAACCATTCGTTGGTTTTATGGGAACTGTATCGGCAGGCAGCCGGGAATCTGTAGGGATTAGAAGAGGCGGGCGAGCAGCGCAGTGACGGCGGTTTCGACCCGCAGGATGCGGTCGCCGAGCTGCACCGGTTGCAGGCCGGCCTTGCCGAGCAGGTCGATTTCGTAAGGAATCCAGCCGCCTTCGGGGCCGATGGCCAGGGTCACCGGTTCGTCCAGGCCGCGAGGGCAGGGCGGGTAATGGCCAGGGTGGCCGACCAGGCCGAGGGTGCCGTCGGTAATCGCCGGCAGACGGTCCTCGACGAATGGCTTGAAGCGTTTCTCGATGACGATTTCCGGCAGCACGCTGTCCCGGGCCTGTTCGAGGCCGAGGATCAGTTGCTCGCGAATCGCCTCGGGCTCCAGGAACGGCGTTTGCCAGAAGCTCTTCTCGACGCGATAGCTGTTCACCAGAATGATTCGCGGCACACCCATGGCCGCCACGGTCTGAAACACCCTACGGAGCATTTTCGGCCGTGGCAGGGCCAACACCAGGGTCAGCGGCAGCTTGGCCGGAGGTGGCTGGTCGAGCGTGACGCGCAATTCGGCTTCATCGGCGTCCAGGCGCAGCAGTTCGGCCGAGCCCATCAGTCCGCCGATGCGCCCGACCCGCAGGCTGTCGCCGACAACGGAGCGGTGGACTTCCTGCATGTGCGTCAACCGGCGATCACGCAGGATCGCCCGGTCGGCCGCAATGAAATCGGCCTCTTCGAGCAGCAGCAGGTTCACGGTTGAGTCGCTGGCGGCTGGTCGTTGTGATCGTCGGCCGGTTGGTCGTCAGGGTGCTCGCCGCGCTTGCTGACCAGGCTGCCGAACAGGATGCCGATTTCAAACAGCAGCCACATCGGTACGGCCAACAGTGTCTGCGAGAAGATGTCCGGTGGCGTCAGGATCATGCCGACCACGAAGCAACCGATGACCACGTACGGGCGGATCTTCTTCAGGTATTTGACGTCGACCACGCCGATCCACACCAGCAGCACCACGGCCACCGGGATCTCGAACGCCACGCCAAAGGCGAAGAACAGCGTCATGACGAAATCGAGGTAGCTGGTGATGTCGGTCATCATTTCCACGCCGGCCGGGGTGGCGGCGGCGAAGAATTTGAAGATCAATGGGAACACCAGGTAATAGGCGAACGCCATGCCGGTATAGAACAGCAGGATGCTGGACACCAGCAGCGGCACCGCAATGCGTTTCTCATGCTTGTACAGGCCCGGTGCGATGAAGCCCCAGATCTGATGCAGGATCACCGGGATCGCCAGGAACAGCGAGACCATCATGGTCAACTTCAGTGGCGTCAGGAACGGCGACGACACGTCGGTGGCGATCATCGTCGCGCCGGCCGGCAGGTACGCGCGCAGCGGCGTGGAGATGAAGGTGTAGATCTGCTGGGTGAAGGCAAACAACCCGGCGAAGATGATGAAGATCGCCGCTACGCAACGCAGCAGACGGGTACGCAACTCGGTGAGGTGCGAAACCAGCGGCATGTGCTGGTCATTTTCGGGAAGATCGCTCATGGGGCTCGCGGCGGCAATGTTGGGTCATGAGGGGCCGGCGCAACAGGCGCAGCCGCAGGCGTAACGGGTTCAACCGGGGGCGCTGCAACAACGGGCGCGGATTCGACAGCCGCTACCACAGGTGTTGGCTCGGCGACTGGAGCATGAATCGTCTGCTCCGCCACAGGCTCAACCGGCTGAACCGGCGTAGCCTCTTGCTGAGTCGGCGTGAAAATCTTCCGCGCCTCCTGCTCAAGCGACAGAATGTGCTCGTTGTGCAGTTGCCGACGAATCTCGTCGGCACCGATTTCACGTTCAACTTCCTGTTTGATCGCGTTGAAGCTGCGCTTCAGACGGCCGACCCACAGGCCGGCGGTGCGCGCAGCACCCGGCAAACGCTCGGGACCCAGCACCAGCAGGGCCACGAGGCCGACGAGCAGCAGTTCAGAGAAGCTGATACCAAACATTAGTCAGTGCTCACACGTCTTTGCGGATCGGCTCTTCGACTTTTTGCGCCTGCACGTCGATGGTGTGCGGCTGGTTCACGGACTGCGTGGTCTGTGGCTGAACAGGCGGAACCGGGGTCGCTGCCGGGTCGGCCGGCTTTTCGTCGTCGTTCATGGCTTTCTTGAAGCCCTTGATCGATTCACCGACGTCAGTGCCGAGGTTTTTCAGTTTCTTGGTGCCGAACACCAGCACGACAACAACCAGGATGACGATCCAGTGTTTCCAGTCAAAAATGCCCATGTCGCTGCTCCTCTCTAATAGTTGTTCAGGCGGACGGACGCGAGGCTTTCTCGGCGTGTCCGGACAGACCGAAACGACGGTCCAGTTCATCGAGTACAGCCTGTGGATGCTGCCCCAGTTGGGCGAGCATGACCATGCTGTGGAACCACAAATCGGCGGTTTCGTAGATCACATCGCTGCAGTCACCGCTGATGGCGGCATCCTTGGCGGCAATGATGGTTTCGACCGACTCTTCGCCGACTTTTTCCAGAATCTTGTTCAAGCCCTTGTGGTACAGGCTGGCGACATACGAACTGTCGGCGGCGGCGCCTTTGCGCTCTTCCAGCACTTCGGCCAGACGGGTCAGAGTGTCACTCATGGCTGTGTCCTGCGGAATAGATAGCGTGCGGGTCTTTCAGAACCGGGTCGACGGTTTTCCAGTCGCCGTTCTCGAAGACGCGATAGAAGCAGCTCTGACGGCCGGTATGGCAAGCGATGTCGCCGATCTGCTCGACCATCAGGATGATCACGTCGGCGTCACAGTCCAGGCGCATCTCATGCAGGGTTTGCACGTGGCCGGACTCTTCGCCCTTGCGCCACAGCTTGCCACGGGAACGTGACCAGTAAACGGCGCGGTTCTCGGCAGCGGTCAGTTCCAGCGCTTCACGGTTCATCCAGGCCATCATCAGGACGCGCCCGGTCTTGTGATCCTGGGCAATCGCCGGCACCAGGCCATCAGCGTCCCACTTGATCTCGTCCAGCCAGTTTTTCATCTTCGACTCCGACAGCGGGCCCGACACTTCATTAGTCGGGCAGGCGTTGAAACAGTGTGCCAGCGCGCGGGAGCTCTGGCTATCGGCGAACGACCAGATACAAGCCGACGGCCACCATGATCCCGGCCGGCCAATGACCCAGTTCGTTCAACGGCCCACCGGCAGCGAGTATGGTGCCGCCGGCCAGGTGCGCACAGCCGAGCAGTCGCAGCAGCCAATCGTCCTTGCGGCGGTGCCACGGCGGCGGCGGGTCGTAGGCGTGGGGCTGGGACATGCGCTCGAGCAGGTCGCGGGCCATGTTGGCCAGGTGCGGCAGCTGTTCGAACTGGCTCTGCACGTTGCCGATCAAGGCTTTGGGGCTGACGCGCTCACGCATCCAGCGTTCGAGGAACGGCTGGGCGGTGTTCCACAAATCGAGGTCCGGGTACAACTGACGGCCCAGGCCTTCGATGTTCAGCAGGGTTTTTTGCAGCAATACGAGTTGCGGCTGCACTTCCATGTTGAAGCGTCGGGCGGTCTGGAACAGGCGCATCAGCACCTGACCGAAGGAAATATCTTTTAACGGTTTTTCGAAGATCGGCTCGCACACGGTGCGGATCGCCGCCTCGAATTCGTTGAGTTTGGTTTCCGCCGGTACCCAGCCCGAATCGATGTGCAGCTGCGCGACACGCCGGTAATCACGTTTGAAGAACGCGAACAGGTTGCGCGCCAGGTAGTCCTGGTCTTCCGGGGTCAGGCTGCCGACGATGCCGCAGTCGATCGCAATGTACTGCGGGCTCCATGGGTTAACGGTGCTGACGAAAATGTTGCCGGGGTGCATGTCGGCATGGAAGAAGCTGTCGCGGAAAACTTGGGTGAAGAAGATCTCGACGCCACGTTCGGCGAGCATTTTCATGTCGGTGCGCTGGTCGGCCAGGGTCGCCAGGTCGGTCACCTGAATGCCGTAGATGCGCTCCATCACCAGCACTTTCGGCCGGCACCAGTCCCAATAGACTTGCGGCACGTAGAGCAGCTCCGAGCCGTCGAAGTTACGCCGCAACTGGCTGGCGTTGGCCGCTTCGCGCAGCAGGTCGAGTTCGTCGTAGATGGTTTTTTCGTAGTCCTGGACCACGTCCACCGGGTGCAGCAGGCGCGCGTCGGCCGAGAGTTTTTCGGCGGTGCGGGCGAGGATGAACAGCCACGCCAGATCCTGCGCGATGATCGGCTTGAGCCCCGGGCGGATGACCTTGACCACCACTTCTTCACCGGTTTTCAGCTGCGCGGCATGCACCTGTGCCACCGAGGCTGAGGCCAGCGGTTCGACGTCGAAGCGGCTGAAGACTTCACTGATCTTTTTGCCGAGCTGTTCTTCGATCAGATTGACCGACACTTGTGAGTCGAACGGCGGCACGCGGTCCTGCAGCTTCATCAGCTCATCGGCGATGTCTTCCGGCAGCAAGTCGCGGCGGGTGGACAGGATTTGCCCGAACTTGATGAAAATCGGTCCCAGGTCCTGCAACGCCAGACGCAATCGCGCGCCGCGGCTCAGGTCCAGCGTCTTGCGCGGGAACCAGCGCCACGGCAACGCGTAGCGCAGCGCCAGCAGAAACCACGGCAGTGGCAGGGCGAACAGCAGGTCATCTAGGCGGTAGCGAATCACAACGCGCTGGATGCGCAACAAACGGCGGACGGCAAGCAGCTTCATGCGTTATCGCTTGGGTCGAGGGATCGGAAAAGGCGCTCGAATCGCGCCTCGAGACGTTCCAGATCGAGTTTGATCTGGTCCAGTTCACTGAAACGGGCTTCGGCTTCGCGCTGACCGACGAGGGTGCGCGATTCTTCGGCCAGGTACTCGCCAAGGTTCTGATTGAGGCTGGCGAACCCTTGCTGATACCAGCGTGCGCGACTGCGCAGGTGACCGCCAAGCAGTTGCGTGGCGACCGGTCCCAGCCAGCGCGAGAGTTCGTACTCCCAGTCCAGCTCAAGGTCCTGAAGGATCGCCGCCAGTTCCAGCAGCACGCCGCTGTCGCCGTCGAGTTCGACTTCAGGGGCATGCAGGACCGAAGTCTTGTCCTTGCTCATGGCCAGTTTCAGCAGGCTGGAGGCCGGTGCACGCAAGGTGCAGTCGGCGCCGGTTTCCCAGTGGGAAGCCAGCATCAGGCCTTCGTCGCTGGGCAGGATGAACACTTGCAGCGCCGGGCTGCGGCAGTCGATGGCAATCACCTTGCCACTCAAATGCGCCAGCCGCGGCAACGCCGTGCTGTCGAGACGCAGCACCCGGTTCAGACCGAGCTCAACGCTGGCGAGCAGGCCGGCCAGCAACATCAGGGTTTGATGCCACGGTGCAGGGCGACGATGCCTGCGGTCATGTTGTGGTAGGTCACGCGGTCGAAACCGGCCTCGACCATCATCGACTTCAGGGTTTCCTGATTCGGGTGCATGCGGATCGATTCGGCCAGGTAGCGATAGCTTTCCGAGTCGTTGGTGATCAGCTTGCCCATCAGCGGCATGAAGGCGAACGAGTAGGCGTCGTAGGCTTTGGACATCAGCGCGTTGGTTGGCTTGGAGAACTCCAGCACCAGCAAACGGCCGCCCGGTTTCAGCACGCGCAGCATCGAGCGCAGGGCGTCTTCTTTATGGGTCACGTTGCGCAGGCCGAAAGCGATGGTCACGCAGTCGAAATGGTTGTCCGGGAACGGCAGCTTTTCAGCGTCGGCCTGGACGAATTCGACGTTGCCGGCCACACCCAGATCCAGCAGGCGGTCACGACCGACCTTGAGCATGGATTCGTTGATGTCGGCCAACACGACCTGGCCGGTCGGACCAACGAGGTGCGAGAACTTCTTGGTCAGATCGCCCGTGCCGCCGGCGATGTCCAGCACGCGGTTACCGGTGCGAACGCCCGACAGTTCGATCGCGAAACGCTTCCACAGACGGTGCATGCCGCCCGACAGGAGGTCGTTCATCAAGTCGTACTTGGCGGCTACCGAGTGGAAAACTTCAGCGACTTTTTCCGCTTTCTGGCTTTCCGGAACGTTTTTGAAGCCGAAGTGAGTGGTGGGTTCGGCATCGCTGCCTTTGCGCTGATCAGTCATATCGCTGTCACCAAAAGAGAATGCGGGACATTCTAATCCCGGTGGCCTGCTTTGTCTTGGCAAGGCTGCAGGTAAGATAGGTAACCACCGGGACGTTTTGCCGCAGTAGCGGTCAGGATGCTTCGGGAAAGTATTCATAAAGCAGGAGTCATTCGATGGCCCGTATTAGTGTTGAGCGTTCCCACGGCCTGGGTAAGGAAGCGGCCCGCGAGAAGGCCGACCAGTTGGCGCAGAAACTGTCCGATCAATATGGCCTGGAGCCGCAATGGTCCGGCGACACCTTGAACCTCAAGCGTTCCGGTGTGAAAGGCGCGGTGTATGTGGGCGAGGATTCGATCAAGGTCGATGTCGAACTTGGCTTGTTGATGTCGGCCATGAGCGGCACGATCAAATCGGAAATCGAAAAGGCGTTGGATAAAGCGTTGGTGTGAGACCGAAAAGATCGCAGCCTCGTTTCACTCGACAGCTCCTACAGGTGTACACCACCGTCTTTTGTAGGAGCTGTCGAGTGAAACGAGGCTGCGATCTCTTCCATCAGGCATCACCGATTTGTGTCAGTTGTTAGGGTGCCGTTTCTAATTATTCTCACTACTTTGTGCCTGAGCCCGACTCTTTCGCGGGCAGTTCCTCAAACCTTCTGCGCGTGAGGTGCACCATGGCCAAAGTTATTTTGAAGAAAAAAATCGACGCTTCGACAACTGCTCTGAGCGACGTTAAATCTTATGCCCGCAAGATCTGGCTGGCAGGCCTGGGTGCCTACGCCAAGGTCGGCCAAGAGGGCAGCGAGTACTTTCAAGAGCTGATCAAGGCTGGTCAAACTGTTGAAAAGAAAGGCAAAAAAGTAGTTGCCGAGAAGCTTGAAGCGGCCAATGCCGAGATCGATGAAGCCAAGAGTGAAGTGAGTACTTTCAAAGGTAAGGTCGAACTTCAACTCGACAAGGTCGAGAAGGCTTTTGACTCGCGTGTCGCAAGTACCTTGAATCGTATCGGCATTCCGTCTAAACATGACGTTGAGACACTCTCTGCCAAGCTCGATGAGCTGACGGCATTGCTCGAACGCGTCGCGCGTAAATCTTAAGGAGAACGGGATGGCTGGTAAAAAGAACACCGAAAAAGAAGGCAGCTCGTGGATCGGGAAAGTCGAAGACTACTCCCGCAAAATCTGGCTGGCTGGTTTAGGCGTGTACTCGAAGATCGACACTGACGGCAGCAAACTCTTCGATACATTGGTTAAAGACGGCGAGAAAGCCGAGAAGCTCACCAAGAGCGCTGTCGGCAAAAAAGTCGATGCTGCCAAGGACTCTGCTTCGTCGGCCAAGTCGCGCATCAGCGGCGTGAAAGATCGCGCACTGGGCAAGTGGGATGAGCTGGAAGGGGCTTTCGACAAGCGTCTGAACAGCGCCATTTCGCGCCTGGGTGTACCGAGCCGCAATGAAGTCAAAGCACTGCACAGCAAGGTCGATACCCTGACCAAGCAAATCGAAAAACTCACCGGTGCCAAGGTCGCGCCTGTTGCGGCGAAAACCGCGGCGGCCAAACCTGCAGTGAAGTCTGCTGCCAAACCACTGGCTAAAGCTGCCGCTAAACCGGCTGCCAAAACAGCCGCAGCGAAACCTGCAGCAGCCAAGCCAGCGGCCAAACCGGTCGTCGCCAAAGCAGCAGCCAAACCAGCCGCTAAACCGGCTGCCAAAACTGCAGCGGCCAAACCCGCTACCAAGCCAGCGGCCAAACCTGCCGCAGCGAAGAAGCCAGCGGTGAAAAAGCCGGCAGCTCCGAAAGCGGCTGCACCAAAACCAGCAGTGGCTGCCGCCAAACCGGCAACCCCGGCGCCGGTCAGCACATCGAACTCCGCTACTGCGCCGACCCCTGCTGTAACCCCGACTGTTGCGCCAGCTCCTTCGACGCCAACCAGTCAGTCCTGATTTTCAGGGCTCAAGAAAACGCCCGGCCTGCAAAGGTCGGGCGTTTTTATTTGTGCGCGAAATATGCGGTGACTGTTGAAAAGATCGCAGCCTTCGGCAGCTCCTACAGGTGTACGCCATCCAATGTAGGAGCTGCCGAAGGCTGCGATCTTTTGATCTTAATTCTCTTCGAGGTATTGAAGCGCCAACTGCTCGGTCGCGACCTTGATCGGCGGCAGCAGATGCGGCGCCACCAGCATCATGATCTGGTAAACCACCAATCTCACCTCGCCCTCCCGATCAAGAATCCGCTGATAGTCCAGCGAGAACAGCAGCGTCATGGTGATCTGCTCCACCAGTTGCCCCAACGCTTGGGTATCGCTGACCAATTGCCCTTGAGCCTTCAATCGTGCGAGCAACGAAGCCAGCGTGCGCTTCAACGCATTGAGCAGGTTGCGTATACCTTTGGCCAATTTCGGCAAGCGCCCGGCGAGGTTCGACAGGTCCTGGAACAGAAACCGGTAGTGAGCCAGGCGCTCGACGATCAGGTGCAGGAACAGCCAGTAATCTTCCGGTGCCAGTTCCACATCGGCCGGTGGATCGAGCAGGGGCGCCAGTTCGGCCTGGAAGCGCTCGAACAGTCCGAGAATCAACGGTTCCTTGCCGTGGAAGTGGTAGTAGAGGTTGCCCGGGCTGATGCCCATTTCGTTGGCAACTTCCATGGTGGAGACGTTCGGCTCGCCCTTCTGATTGAACAACTGCAAAGCACATTCGAGAATCCGGTCGCGGGTTTTCATCCAGTCTTCTTAATGGTTCGTTGAACGTCAGCGCACACGCACGTAAGTACCGGGTGCTGCCTCCATCGGTGGATAGTTCTGGTTGCCAAGCGCCATGTGGGTTTCTTTTAGCGCGCCTGAACGTTCTTGAATCCAGCCCAGCCACTGAGTCCACCAACTGCCGCTGACTTGCTTGGCGTCGTAGTACCAGGCCCGTGGGTCAGTGCTCAGCTTCGTGCTCTCGACGAAGTTGGCTTTCGGGTTTGAGGGTGGGTTGAGAATGCTCTGTATATGACCGCTGTTGGACAACACGAAGCGTCGCTCGCCACCCAGCAGCAGGGTCGAGCGATACACCGCATCCCACGGGGTGATGTGGTCATTGATGCCCGCGACGCTGAAGCTGTCGACGTTGACTTTCTGCAAGTCGATTGGCGTGCCACACACTTCCAGACCACCCGGATGACTCAGCGGGTTGTGTTTGAAGAAGTCCAGCAAGTCGCCATGGAGGGCTGCCGGCAAACGTGTGTTGTCGTTGTTCCAGTAAAGGATGTCGAATGCCGGCGGCTCCTTGCCCAACAGGTAGTTGTTAACGAAATAGCTCCAGATCAAATCGTTGGGGCGCATCCAGGCGAAGATCTTGGCCATGTCGCGACCGTCCAGCACGCCTTTCTGATAGGAGCGACGCTTGGCCGCCTCAAGCGTCTGTTCGTCGGCGAAGAGGGTCGCCGGCGAGTCCATCTGACTGTCGAGCAGGCTCACGAGATAGGTCGCGCTGGACACCCGCCGAAGTTGTCGCTTGGCCTGCAAATGGCCTTGCAGCGCGGCAATGGTCAGCCCGCCAGCGCAGGCGCCCATCAGGTTGACCTCTCGAGCGCCGGTGATCGCCCGGCACACATTCATCGCTTCTTCCACGGCTTCGACGTACGTCGACAGCCCCCATTCGCGATGACGTACATCCGGATTACGCCAACTGATCATGAAGGTTTGCAGGCCGTTCTTCAGGGCGAACTGGACGAAACTGTTGTGCGGGCTCAGGTCGAAAATGTAGTACTTGTTGATCTGTGGCGGCACCACCAGCAGCGGTTTGGAATACTGCTTTTCGCTCATGGGCTTGTACTGGATCAACTCCAGCAGCTCATTGCGAAACACCACGGAGCCCGTAGTGGTGGCGACCGTTTTGCCGACCTCGAAAGCTTGCTTGGTGACTTGTCTGGGTAGACCGTCGTTGTGCAGGAAGTCGTCGACCAGGTGGCCGAGACCTCGCACCAGGCTGTTGCCGCCAGAGTTGAAGATCTCTTTGATCGCCAGCGGATTAAGCAGGCTGTTGGACGGAGCCATGGCGTCGTTGAGCAGGGCGAACGCAAAGTGCGCGCGGGCGCGATCGTCCGGGGTCATGTTGCTGTCGTCGATCCAGTGTTTGACCTGCTTCTGCCAGCTCAGGTAGGCCTGCAAACTGCGGCGATAAAAAGGGTTGAGGCTCCACGCCGGATCGGCAAAGCGATTGTCCTGCGGATTGGTCGGGTGCAGGGTTTCGCCCAGCAGCACGCGGCCCAGTTGACCGCCCAGCTTCAAGGCGTGTCGGGCGGTGTGCACCGGGTTGCGCAATCCATGGGCGGCAACGCTGCGCAGGGTGGAAAACAGATCCCGGCCACGCAGGCCGGTAATCGCACTCTGTGCGTTGATGAACGCGGCGGGAGTGGGCAAAAATTCCCTTGCTGGTTTTTCGCGCATGAATAAACACTCCTTCGTCTTCAGGCCAAATACAGATACACCGAACCAGAACACCATAGACGCTGTTGCGGAATGTTGCGCGGCGCTGCGTCTACCCGACCCCTTTTTGTAACAAAAGCCAGGGCCGATTAGCCACCCAATGGCGCCGGATGCGGATGCATCACGGCACGCTGACGTTCTTCCTCGAGAAACTTCATGATGATCGGTGCCACTGCTTCGGCCCGGGTAATCAAAAACAGATGCCCGTCATCGATGATGTGCAACTGGGCGTTGGGAATCCGCCAGGCCAGTAACCGCATGTTGACCAGCGGAATCAGTGGATCGTCGTCACCGGCCAGCACCAGGGTTGGCTGGTGGATCTTGTGCAACCAGTGAATGCTGGTCCAGCCGAGGCCGGCGAACAGCTGCCAGTAGTAACCGAGTTTGCCTGCCGAGCGGACCTTGGCGGCATGGCTGGCGGCGAGGGTTGGATCGCGACGGAACGCACCGCCATAGATCATCGGCGCAATGCGAATCACGTGAGACGGCTGGATGTAGCGTCGTGGGCTGGCCATCATCCACAGGACTTTCGGCTTGCCCGGCACCATCACCGTGCCAGCCGCCGTGGCCGCCAGAACGAGTTTCTTGCAGCGCTCGGGATAGTCGTAAGCGAACTGCTGGGCGAGGGCGCCACCCCAGGAAACGCCGATTACGTTGACTTGCCCATAGTCGAGATAGTCGAGCATCCGCGCCGTGAGTTTCGCCAGGCCCGGAAAGCGATATGGTCGCCTTGGCGTCGACGAACCGCCGACACCAGGGACGTCGAAGGCGATGACTTCCAGGTCCGGGTCCAGCGCCGCGACGAACGGAAACACCAGCTCCAGGTTGGCGCCGATGCCGTTGAAAATCAGCAAGGGCGTCAAGTGAGGCTTGCCGGAGCGTACCGCCGTGCGGAGGGTCTGGCCATCCAGGTCGACGGTACGAAATATGAACGGTTGCGGCATGCTTCAGGCCCTGTGGGTCGCTATCTCAATTTCACCCCCGATCCCCTGTGGGAGCGGGCTTGCTCGCGAATGCGTCAGGTCAGTCGACATCACTGTTGAATGATCAATCGCTTTCGCGAGCAAGCCCGCTCCCACAGTGGGGCGAGGTGTGTCAGTTATCGCTCATGCACATAGGTGCCCGGCGCAGCTTCACCTGCTGGATAAGCCTTGTTGCCCAAACTGCCCGGAGACTTCTTCAGCTTGCCCGAACGCTCGGCTTGCCATGCCTGCCAGTGCAGCCACCAGGAATCGGTGTGCTTGGTGGAGTTCTCCTGCCACTCCTCAGCCTTGACCGGCATCTCGCTGCTGGTCATGTAGCGCGATTTCGGATTACCCGGCGGGTTCAGAATGCTCTGGATATGCCCGCTGCTGGACAGCACGAATTCAACCTTGCCACCGAACAGTTGCGCCGACTTGTAGCAGGACTTCCACGGGGTGATGTGGTCGTTGGTTCCAGCCAGGGAGAAGATGTCGGCAGTGACCTGCTTCAGATTGATCGGTGTGCCGCACACTTCCAGTGCGTCAGGACGGATCAGTGGGTTGGTTTTGAACATCTCGATCAGGTCGCCGTGGAACGCTGCGGGCAACCGTGTGGTGTCGTTGTTCCAGAACAGGATGTCGAACACCGGCGGCTCGTTGCCCAGCAGGTAGTTGTTGACCCAGTAGTTCCAGATCAGGTCGTTGGGGCGCATCCAGGCGAAAACTTTCGCCATGTCGCGGCCTTCCAGTACGCCGGCCTGATAGGAGTGGCGCTTGGCGGATTCGAGGGTCTGCTCGTCGACGAACAGTGCCACGTCGCTGTCCAGGGTGGTGTCCAGCACGCTGACCAGCAGCGTCAGGGCGTTGACCTTGTTCTCGCCGATCGCGGCGTAGTGGCCCAGCAGGGCGGTGCAGGTGATGCCGCCGGAGCAGGCGCCGAGCATGTTGATGTCTTTGCTGCCGGTGATCGCGGTGACCACGTCGACCGCTTCCTTGAGCGCTTCGATGTAGGTCGACAGACCCCACTCGCGCTGCTCCTTGGTCGGGTTGCGCCAGCTGACGATGAACGTCTGCATGTTGTTGCGCAGGCAGAAGCGCGCCAGGCTCTTGTCCGGGCTCAGGTCGAAAACATAGAACTTGTTGATCTGCGGTGGCACCACCAACAGTGGGCGCTCGTGCACCTGCTCGGTGGTCGGCCGGTACTGGATCAGCTCCAGCACATCATTGCGAAACACCACCGCGCCTTCGGTGACGCCCAGGCTCTTGCCGACCTCGAACGCGCCCATGTTGACCTGGCTCGGCATGCCGCCGTTGTGCACCAGATCCTTGGCCAGATGGGAAAGGCCGTCGAGCAGGCTTTTGCCACCGGTTTCGAAGAAGCGTTTGACCGCCGCCGGGTTGGCCGCACTGTTGGTCGGGGCCATGGCTTCGGTCATGAGGTTGATCACGAAATGCCCGCGTGCGACGTCCTTGGGCGAGAGGTTGCTTTCGCCGATCCAGTCGTGGAGCTCCTTGCGCCACGCCAGGTAAGTTTGCAAATAACGTTTGTAGAGCGGGTTCTGACTCCAGGCCGGGTCGTGGAAGCGACGGTCATCGCTTGTCGGTTGCAGCGCGGATTTGCCGAACAGCACGTTCTTCAGTTCGATACCGAAATGAGCGACATGCTTTGCACTGTGAATCGGTTGTTTGATGGCCTGGGTCAGCACCATGCGGGCAGAGCCCAACAGATCTTTTCTACGCAGCCCAACGACCGGATTCAGCCCCAAGGTATTTTCCGAGGCCTGTACTTTCAGGTCATCGTTATTCTTGTTACTCATCTACGACGCTCCATTGTCCTGAGACGAGTACCTGGGTCCAGCTGTGCAGTCCACAGCCAATGCCAGGTACTACTGCTCGGGTGACCGTTAATTCTGCATCGCTGCTTTTTAGTTCAGAGAGCACTGCAGGTACCTTGCCAGCTCCATTGGTTACCCGAGTTTAATTTTTTTCGCAAGCAGGCCAATCGTCGGCCAGGAAGCGGAGCATTCAAACAGATGGAATTAGAAAATGCCTTCTAATGAGCGAAAGGCCTGATTTAGAGCATCAGCTTGACGATGGATTCGTTCGGATCGCGGGTCTTTCCGGCGGCTTTAAGCTCGGCAAGATAATCGTTCCAGAGATCCTCTTGGCGCACGCCCAACTGGTACAGATATTCCCAGGTGAACAGGCCGCTGTCGTGGCCGTCGTCGAAGGTCAATTTCAGTGCGTACTGACCGGCCGGTTCTACCTTGGTCAGGCCTACGCCGATCTTGCCAAATTGCAGGATAGGTTTGCCGTGGCCCTGGACCTCGGCGGAAGGAGAGTGCACGCGCAGGAACTCGGCGGGCAGGTGATGTTCCTCGCCGGACGCGTATTTCAGCGACAGGGTTTTCGAGGCTTTGTGCAGTTTGATGTCGGTGGGGAGTTGGGTCATGACCGGCAATCCATTTGTGTGGGCGAGCTCGGTTCAAATGTGGGAGCGGGCTTGCTCGCGAAGGGGCCATGACATTCAACATCAACGTTGAATGTCAGACCGCTTTCGCGAGCAAGCCCGCTCCCACAGGTCCGCGTTCACTTGTAAGTATGGCTTACAGGATATAACGGGACAGGTCTTCGTTCTGCGCCAATTCGCCCAAGTGGCTGTTGACGTAATCGGCGTCGATCAGGATCGCCTTGTCGTCGTGGGCGCTGGCCAGATCACCGGCGCTGAACGACACCTCTTCAAGCAGGCGCTCAAGCAGCGTGTGCAGGCGACGGGCGCCGATATTCTCGGTCTTCTCGTTGACCTGCCAGGCGATCTCGGCGATACGCTTGATGCCGTCCGGCTGGAACTCGATCACCAGGCCTTCGGTTTTCAGCAGGGCACAATACTGCTCGGTGAGCGACGCGTGCGGCTCGCTGAGAATGCGTTCGAAATCTTCAGGCGTCAGGGCCTTCAGTTCGACACGAATCGGCAGGCGACCTTGCAGCTCGGGCACCAGATCGCTCGGCTTGCTCAGGTGGAACGCACCGGACGCGATGAACAGGATGTGGTCGGTCTTGACCATGCCCAGTTTGGTGTTGACGGTGCAGCCTTCGATCAGCGGCAGCAGGTCACGCTGTACGCCTTCACGGGAGACGTCGACGCCACCGGTGTTGCCGCGCTTGGCGACCTTGTCGATTTCGTCGATGAACACGATGCCGTGCTGCTCAACGGCTTCCAGCGCCTTGGCCTTCAACTCTTCTTCGTTGACCAGGCGACCGGCTTCTTCGTCACGCACCAGTTTCAGCGCTTCCTTGACCTTGATCTTGCGGCTCTTGCGTTTGCCCTTGCCCATGTTGGCGAACAGGCTCTGCAACTGGTTGGTCATCTCTTCCATGCCCGGCGGCGCGGAGATATCGACACCAGTCACTTCGGCGACTTCGATTTCGATCTCTTTGTCATCCAGCTGACCTTCGCGCAGGCGCTTGCGGAACAGCTGACGGGTGTTGGAATCGGCCGACGGTGCGGCGTCGTCGTTGCTGAAGCCCATGCGTGCCGGTGGCAGCAGGGCGTCGAGGATGCGCTCTTCGGCGGCGTCTTCGGCGCGGTGGCGAACCTTGGTCATTTCCTGTTCGCGCAGCAGCTTGATCGCCGCGTCGGCCAGGTCACGAATGATCGATTCAACGTCGCGGCCGACATAGCCGACTTCGGTGAACTTGGTCGCTTCGACCTTGATGAACGGCGCGTTGGCCAGTTTCGCCAGGCGACGAGCAATCTCGGTTTTACCGACACCGGTCGGGCCGATCATCAGGATGTTTTTTGGCGTGACTTCAACGCGCAGCTCTTCAGGCAGCTGCATCCGGCGCCAGCGGTTACGCAGCGCGATGGCGACGGCGCGCTTGGCATCGTCCTGGCCGATGATATGGCGATTGAGTTCGTGGACGATTTCACGGGGAGTCATGGACATAGTAATTGGCGGTCCTCAGGTAAAAGTGAGCCGTGGCGTGGTGGCCAAAACAGGCTTACTCAGCGAGGTCCTGCTCCTCAATGGTGAAGGTGTGGTTGGTGAATACACAGATGTCGCCGGCGATGCCGAGGGCGGTTTCGACGATTTCCCGGGCCGACAGATCGGTTTTCTTCAGCAGCGCGCTGGCGGCGGCCTGGGCGTAACCGCCGCCGGAACCCATGGCGATCAGACCTTCTTCGGGTTCGACCACGTCGCCGTTGCCGGTGATGATCAGAGAGGCGTCTTTGTTCGCGACCGCGAGCATGGCCTCGAGGCGGCTGAGGGAGCGGTCAGTGCGCCATTCTTTGGCGAGTTCGACAGCGGCGCGAACCAGGTGGCCCTGATGTTTCTCAAGCTGGCCTTCAAAGCGCTCGAAAAGGGTGAAGGCGTCAGCGGTGGCCCCGGCAAAACCGGCGATCACCTGGCCGTGGTACAGGCGGCGAACTTTCTTCGCGTTGCCTTTCATCACGGTATTGCCGAGAGAAACCTGGCCGTCGCCGCCCATGACGACTTTGCCGTGGCGGCGAACTGAAACGATGGTGGTCAAGGGAGAGTCTCCACGCAGCGGGGCGAAAATGCCTTATGCCAACTCATATGGGGGTGGTGGAGCGTATTTCAACTGCGGAGAGGGAGAGGGGACGAGCGGTGCGAGGCGAATGAGATGTGTGGTGCTGTTAAGGACGCCATCGCGAGCAGGCTCGCTCCCACAGGGTTAGTGCATATCCTGTGGGAGCGAGCCTGCTCGCGATGAACGATGACGCGGTGATACTGACGGGATCAGCGGCTTTGGCGTTGTTGTAACAACAGGTTGCTGAACCCGCTGCCGGCCAGTTGTTTCTGGGCGGTAGTCAGTTGTTCGCGGTTGCTGAACGGTCCGACTAATACCCGATACCAGGTTTCATCCTTCACGGTGCCGGATTCAACCGCCACAGCCTGACCTAGCAAAATGATCTGCGCCCGAACCTTGTCCGCATCAGCCTCCTTGCGGAACGAACCGGCCTGCAGGAAGAACTTGGTCACTGGCGCCGCTTTGGACACTGGTGGCGCAGGTGGCGGAGTAATCCCGGCCAGTGCGGCCTGAGCCCGCGCGGTATCGATCTTCGCCGCTTGCTCTGGTGTGACCGGCGTCGTCGGAATGGCCGGCACTTGTGGCGTCGGCAAGGTTTTCTCCGGCACGGCATCCGGCGGCACGATGACTTCCGATTCCGGCAGCAACGTGTAGAAGTCGTACTTCGGCTTCACTGGTTGCGTCGGGCTCGGCGGGGTCTTGTTGGCCTCGACGATCTTGGCTTTCTGCTGCTCAATCTTCTCGCGCTTGACGCTCTCGCTGCCCTTGCCCGGTTCCAGTTTCATCAGGAACACAACAAACGCGCCGACCGTCAGGCCGATGGCCATCCACAGCCAGCCCGGGATCGGTTGCTTTGCAGGAGCTTGGTAACGGCTGGCGCCACGCTTGGGTGCAGGTTTTTTCTTGGCAGCCAACTTACATACGCTCCAGAGTTTCCAGACCCAACAGTTCCAGGCCTTGCTTGAGAGTGCGGCCGGTCAGCGCGGCGAGGCGCAGACGGCTCTGCATTTGCGCTGGGGTGTCGGCGCTGAGGATCGGGCAGTTCTCGTAGAAGCTGGAGAACAGGCCGGCAACATCGTACAGGTAGGTGCACAGGATGTGCGGCGTGCCTTTGTCGGAAACGTTGTTTAGCACTTCGCCGAACTGCGCGAGCTTCGCCGCCAATTCGTGTTCGTGCGCTGCTTCGAGGACGATCTGGCCTTCGACTTCGCTGAAGTCCTTGCCGAGTTTGCGGAACACGCCGGCCACGCGAGTGTAGGCGTACAGCAGGTACGGCGCAGTGTTGCCTTCGAAGTTCAGCATCAGGTCGAAGTTGAAGCTGTAGTCGCTGGTGCGATGCTTGGACAGGTCGGCGTACTTCACCGCGCCAATGCCCACGACCTTGGCGATGTTGCGCAGTTCGTCTTCGGCAAGTGTAGGGTTCTTTTCTTTCACCAGGTTGTAGGCACGTTCCTGGGCTTCGGTCAGCAGGTCGATCAGCTTCACGGTGCCGCCGTCACGGGTCTTGAATGGACGGCCATCGGCGCCGTTCATGGTGCCGAAGCCCATGTGTTCCATGTCCATCGGGTGCGTCACGAAGCCGGCCAGGCGCGCGACCTGGAATACTTGCTGGAAGTGCAGGGCCTGACGCTGGTCGACGAAGTACAGCGCGCGATCAGCCTTCAGCTTGCCGCTGCGGTAACGCACGGCCGCCAGGTCGGTGGTGGCGTAGAGGTAACCGCCGTCAGCCTTGACGATGATCACTGGCAGCGGGTCGCCGTCGGCGTTTTTGAATTCGTCGAGGAACACGCACTGGGCGCCGTTGCTCTCGACCAGCAGGCCAGCAGCCTTGAGGTCGTTGACTACGTTGATCAGGTCGTCGTTGTAGGCGCTTTCGCCCATCACGTCGGCCATGGTCAGTTTGACGTTCAGCAGTTCGTAGATTTTCTGGCAGTGCGACAGCGAGATGTCTTTGAACTTGGTCCACAGCGCCAGGCAGTCCGGGTCGCCGGCTTGCAGCTTGACCACCAGACCGCGGGCGCGATCTGCGAACTCTTCGGATTCGTCGAAGCGTTGCTTGGCGGCGCGGTAGAAGTTTTCCAGGTCCGACAGCTCGTCGCTGGTGATCGGGTTTTCCTGAAGGTAAGCCATCAGCATGCCGAACTGGGTGCCCCAGTCGCCGACGTGGTTCTGACGGATGACTTCGTCGCCAAGGAACTCCAGCACCCGGGCCACGCCGTCGCCGATGATGGTCGAGCGCAAGTGGCCGACGTGCATCTCTTTGGCCAGGTTCGGTGCCGACAGGTCGACGACAGTGCGCTGCACCGGGCCGGCCTTGCGCACGCCGATATGGGCGTCGGCCAGGGCGGTGTCCAGGCGAGTGGCCAGGGCCTGGGTGTTCTGGAAGAAGTTCAGGAAGCCAGGGCCGGCGATTTCGGTCTTGGTGACGTTTTCATCAGCCGGCAGCGCAGCGATGATTTTCTCTGCCAGGTCACGCGGCTTCATGCCGGCCGGTTTGGCCAGCATCATCGCGATGTTGCTAGCGAAATCGCCGTGAGTCTTGTCACGGGAGTTTTCCACCTGGATCGCCGGCGACAGGCCTTCAGGCAACACACCTTCGTTGACGAGTTGGGTGATGGCTTGTTGGATCAGCTGGCGAATGGTGTCTTTCATGGTGTTCTCTTTCGACCGCAAGCGCGGCGGCGCCTGGATGCGCTAGTGGAAAAACTGGGCATTATCCGTTGCGAAGACGGGCTTGCCAACTATAGCGGGCAGGTTATGGATATGTGGTGACAAAAGCGGCAAAGATCGCAGCCTTCGGCAGCTCCTACAGGGGCGCACGATCGGCGTAGGAGCTGCCGAAGGCTGCGATCTTTTGATCTTTCAATACAAATCAACGGGGTCCACATCCAAAGACCAGCGTACCGCCCGCCCGCTCGGCATCTGCTCCAAAACCAGCAGCCAGCTGCTTAATAGTCGATGCAGCGGCGCCCGAGCCGTCGCTTGCAGCAACAACTGCGCACGATAACGCCCGGCCCGGCGTTCCATCGGCGCAGGCACCGGCCCTAGCAGCTCGATACCGGCCAGGTTCTGTTCAGCCAGCAAACGCTCGGCCTCGCTGCACGCCTCATCGAGGAAACCTTCAGCTTGTCCCGGTTTGTGCGCTTCGGCCCGCAGCAGCGCCAGATGCGCAAACGGTGGTAACCCCGCCGAGCGGCGTTCGCTCAACGCCTGTTCGGCAAAGGCGAAATAGCCCTGCTCAGTCAATTGCACCAGCAGCGGATGGTCGGCCAGGTGCGTCTGGATGATCACTTTGCCCGGCTCTTCAGCCCGGCCCGCGCGCCCGGCCACCTGAACGATCAGCTGCGCCATGCGCTCGCTGGCGCGGAAGTCGCCGGAAAACAGGCCGCCGTCGGCATCCAGAATCGACACCAGGGTCACCCGTGGGAAGTGATGCCCTTTGGCGAGCATTTGCGTGCCCACCAGAATGCATGGCTGGCCCTTCTGAATGGTCGCGAACAGCTGATTCATCGCGTCCTTGCGCGAAGTGCTGTCGCGGTCGACCCGCAGCACCGGGACGTCCGGGAATAGAATCCCCAGCCGTTCCTCGGCGCGCTCGGTGCCTGCGCCGACTGGCCGCAAATCGACTTTGCCGCATTTCGGGCAATGCCGAGGGACGCGTTCGACGTAGCCGCAATGGTGGCAGCGTAGTTCGCCGGAGCGCTGGTGCACGGTCATGCGCGCATCGCAGCGCTGGCACTCGGACATCCAGCCGCAGTCGTGGCACAACAAAGTCGGGGCAAAGCCGCGACGGTTGAGGAACACCAACACTTGTTGGCCGGCGGCCAGCGTCTGACCGATAGCCTGCTGCATCGGCCCGGAAATGCCGCTGTCCAGTGGGCGACTTTTCACGTCCAGACGCAGGAAGCGTGGTTGCTTGGCGCCGCCGGCGCGCTCGTTTAATCGCAGGAGGCCATAACGACCGGTGTAGGCGTTGTGCAAACTTTCCAGCGAAGGCGTGGCGGAGCCGAGGACAATCGGGATGTTTTCCTGGCGTGCGCGCACCAACGCCAGGTCGCGGGCGTGGTAGCGCAGGCCTTCCTGCTGTTTATAGGAGCCGTCGTGCTCTTCATCGATGATGATCAGGCCGGGGTTCTTCATCGGCGTGAACAGCGCCGAACGGGTGCCGATAATAATGTCGGCGTCACCGTCCCGGGCGGCGAGCCAGGCTTCGAGGCGTTCGCGATCGTTGACCGCCGAGTGGATCAGCGCGATGCGTGCATTGAAGCGCTGCTCGAAGCGCGCCAGGGTCTGCGGGCCGAGGTTGATCTCCGGGATCAGCACCAACGCCTGCTTGCCGGCCTGAAGGGTTTCGCGGATCAGCTGCAAATAGACTTCGGTCTTGCCGCTGCCGGTGACGCCGGCCAGCAGAAACGCGTGATAACTGTCGAATCCGGCGCGAATCGCTTCATAAGCGGCGCGTTGCTCCGGGTTGAGCGGCAGTTCCGGCTGCGCCAGCCAGTGTTCATGGCGGGCGTCGGGGGCGTGCTTGCGGATTTCGACGTGCACCAGATCCTTGGCCAGCAGCAAATCCAGGCTGTCCTTGCTCAGCATCAGTTTGCTCAACAACTGATGGGCGACGCCGTGGGGATGCTGGGCCAGGGTCGCCAGGGCCTCCCGTTGGCGCGGGGCGCGAGCGATGCGCGGGTCATCAAGGCTGGCGCCGGGCGCGGCGGACCAGAAGCGTTCCTGCCGTGCTTCGGCCAGTTCGCCTTGTCGCAACAGTACCGGCAGCGCCCAGCTCAGCGTGTCGCCGAGGCTGTGCTGGTAATACTGGGAGGTCCACAGGCACAGTTTGAACAGCGCGGGTGGCAGCGGCGGCGTGGCATCGAGCAGGGCCAGGGCCGGCTTGAGCTTTTCTATCGGCACTTCGCTGTGATCGGTGACCTCCACCAGAATCCCGATCATCTCTCGCCGGCCGAACGGCACCCGCAGGCGCATGCCCGGCTGCAACTGGGCACGCAGGACCCCGGCCGGGGCACGGTAATCGAACAGGCGGCGCAGGGGCGAAGGCAGGGCGAGGCGCAAAATGGCGTCGGGCACGCGGGGGGATCTCGATAAACGGGCAGTAAAAGAAGTCGGACGCATATTAAATGTGGGAGCGGGCTTGCTCGCGAATACTGTTGATCAGACACATCATCGTTGCCTGACACACCGTATTCGCGAGCAAGCCCGCTCCCACAAAGGGCGCGTATTCGGCCGGGAGCCTAGCAGACGGTCGGTGTAAGGGACAGCTTGCGTGATTGCAAAGGTCTGGTAGAATCCGCGGCCTAATTATGTGCGGTATTCAACAATAGTGTTGAGTGGCGGCACACTAGCCTGAGGAATACACCATGAAAGCCGATATCCATCCAGCGTACGAAACCATCGAAGTAACTTGCAGCTGCGGCAACAAGTTCGAAACTCGTTCGAACCTGTGCAAGCCACTGGGTACTGACGTATGCAACGAGTGCCACCCGTTCTACACCGGTAAGCAGAAGACTCTGGATACTGGCGGCCGTGTACAGCGCTTCGCAGACCGCTTCGGTGCTTTCGGCAAGAAAGCTCCTGCTGCTGCAGAGTAAGGTTGCAAAGCCCCATGGGCTTTACCTTGCTGATGAAAAAGGCGTCCCTTGCGGGCGCCTTTTTTGTGTCTGCGATTTGGCTTTCCGGTGCCCAGGCCTTCTGCCCGGCGCCGAGCGGGTTGACATCCGTTGCGGTGCAACGGGTGGTGGATGGTGACACGCTGCGCCTGAGCGATGGCCGCAGCGTGCGCATGATCGGTTTGAATACGCCGGAGCTGGGCAAGAAAGGCCGCTCCGACGAGCCGTTCGCGGTGGCGGCACGCCAACGCCTGGAGGCTTTGGTGGCCGCCAGCGATGGGCGAGTCGGTTTACTGCCCGGCAAAGAAAGCAAAGACCATTACGGTCGCACCTTGGCCCATGTCTACAGCGCCGATGGCGCCAACCTTGAAGCGCAGATGCTCGCTGAAGGACTCGGTTTCCAGGTAGCGGTCGCGCCGAATGTCGATCTGGTCGACTGCCAGCAAGCGGCGGAACACAGCGCCCGTCAGGCCGGCCTCGGCTTGTGGCGTCAATCCCCTGTGCTGAAAGCGGAGCAGATCAACACTTCCGGTTTCGCTGTGCTCAGCGGTCGTGTGAGCAAGGTTCAGCGCAATCGCGGCGGGGTTTGGATCGAGTTGCAGGATTCGGTTGTATTGCGCGTTGCACCCAATTTGCTGGGGCAGTTCGATGTGGCGAATCTCGAGCGGCTGAAGGGCAGGCAGATCGAGGCCCGTGGCTGGGTGCTGGACCGTTCGCGACGCGGCGGACTGAAAGAAGGGCAGGCGCGCTGGCTTCTGCCATTGACCGACCCGGCGATGCTTCAGATGGCGCAGTGATAAAAAATTGTAGACATTTTTAATGTCGATTGTGAACAGTCAATCCCTTGTGTTCCGCGGCTCTTGGTCCAAAGTCGTAGGGCCGGGTGCTTGACAGGGGTGACCGGTCAGTCTTGTAGGGACTTTGCGACACGAGTATCCTCGGCGGTCCGTCTGTCCCACAGTAAAAAGCGGAATGCCCATATGTCTGATTTGAAAACTGCCGCTCTCGAATATCATGCCCATCCTCGTCCAGGGAAGCTGAGCGTCGAGCTCACCAAAGCCACCGCTACCGCCCGCGACCTGTCGCTGGCTTACAGCCCCGGTGTAGCCGAACCAGTCCGCGAAATCGCCCGCGACCCTGAACTCGCCTACAAGTACACCGGCAAGGGCAATCTGGTTGCAGTCATTTCCGATGGCACCGCAATTCTCGGCCTGGGTAACCTCGGCCCATTGGCTTCCAAGCCAGTCATGGAAGGTAAAGGCGTGCTGTTCAAGCGCTTCGCCGGCATCGACGTTTTCGACATCGAAGTCGACTCCGAAAGCCCGCAAGCCTTCATCGACACCGTCAAGCGCATCTCCATCACCTTCGGTGGCATCAACCTGGAAGACATCAAGGCGCCTGAGTGCTTTGAGATCGAACGTGCTCTGATCGAGCAGTGCGACATTCCGGTATTCCACGATGACCAGCACGGCACCGCGATCGTTACCGCGGCCGGCATGATCAACGCCCTGGAAATCGCTGGCAAAACCCTCGCTGACGCCAAGATCGTCTGCCTGGGCGCCGGTGCTGCCGCCATCTCCTGCATGAAATTGCTGGTGAGCATGGGTGCCAACATCGAAAACATCTTCATGGTTGACCGTACCGGCGTGATCCACTCCGGCCGTGACGACCTGAACCAGTACAAGGCTGTTTTCGCTCACGCGACTGAAAAACGCACGCTGGCCGACGCCCTGAAAGGCGCGGACGTGTTCGTTGGCCTGTCCGGCCCGAACCTGCTGAGCGCTGAAGGCCTGAAATCCATGGCGGCCACTCCGATCGTGTTCGCGTGCTCCAACCCTGATCCGGAAATCTCCCCGGAACTGGCTCACGCTACTCGTGATGACGTGATCATGGCGACCGGCCGTTCGGACTACCCGAACCAGGTCAACAACGTGCTGGGCTTCCCGTTCATCTTCCGTGGTGCCCTGGACGTTCGCGCCAAGCGCATCAACGAAGAAATGAAAGTGGCTGCGGCCAACGCCCTGCGCGAACTGGCCAAGCTGCCGGTTCCTCAGGAAGTGTGCGACGCCTACGGCGGCATCAAACTGGAATTCGGTCGTGAGTACATCATTCCGAAACCAATGGATGCCCGTCTGATCACCGTGATCTCCGATGCCGTGGCCAAGGCTGCGATCGAGACCGGCGTAGCGACCCTGCCGTATCCGAAGAACTACCCGCTGAAAAGCGTGGATGACGTGTTCAACGGCTAAGTCGTTGTAGCGCTTCAACACAAAGCCCTGGCTCAAATGAGTCGGGGCTTTTTATTGCCTGTGGTTTTTGTGGTGTCAGTGAGGACGTCTTCGCGAGCAGGCTCGCTCCCACATTGGAATGCATTCCCCCTGTGGGAGCGGGCTTGCTCGCGAAGGCGGCCGACCGGTAAATGCATTTATTACTGACGCAACAAAAAGCCCCGCTCTTCTTTCGAAGGCGGGGCTTTTTGCAGCTTCAGGCGATCAGAACAAATCGATCGGTGCCGCTTCGTCCGCAGGCAGTGGGCTGCCCGGCGCAGTGCCGTTGCCCAGCTCGTTCGCCGAGGGTGGCGTGTCTTCGGCCTTGAACAGCTCGAAGTAGGCGCCTGGCGTGCCTGGGGTGGCCGCACGGCCGCTGACCGGGTCGACTCGCAGGCTGAGGATGCCTTCCGGCTCTGCCTGCGTATGCGGCGGCAGGCCTTTGAGTGCGGCGCCCATGTAACTCATCCAGATCGGCAGGGCGACGGTACCGCCGAACTCCTTGCGACCCAGGCTTTCAGGCTGGTCGAAACCGGTCCAGACAGTGGTCACATAATCGGCGTTGTACCCGGAGAACCAGGCGTCCTTGGACTCGTTGGTGGTACCGGTCTTGCCCGCAATGTCGCTGCGGCCCAAGGCCAGGGCGCGGCGGCCGGTGCCGAGTTTGATCACGTCCTCGAGCATGCTGTTGAGGATGTAAGTGGTGCGGCCATCGACGATGCGCTCGGCCACGGCCGGCGTTTGTGGCGCTGGCTGGGCGGTCAAGGCTTCGCCCGGAGTTGCGTTGACGGTGAAGGCGTTGGCCGCGACAGGGGCGGCGATGCCGTCGGTGGCGACGTTGCCTTTCGGGACGCTCGGCGGGTTGGCGACGAACAGCGTGTCGCCATTGCGGCTTTCGATCTTGTCGATGATGTAGGGGCTGATCTTGTAGCCGCCGTTGGCGAAGGTGCTCCAGCCGGTGGCGATTTCCATTGGCGTCAGCGTCGCGGTGCCCAGCGCCAGCGACAGGTTGGGCGGCAGGTCCTGCTTGTTGAAGCCAAAGCGCGTGATGTAATCGATGGTCTTGCCAACGCCGATGGCTTGCACCAACCGGATCGAAACCAGGTTACGCGACTTGTACAGGCCTTCACGCAGGCGGATCGGGCCGAGGAAGGTGTTGGTGTCGTTCTTCGGACGCCAGACCTTGTCCAGGTACTCGTCGACGAACACGATCGGTGCGTCGTTCACCAGGCTGGAGGCGGTGTAGCCGTTATCCAGCGCGGCACTGTAGACGAACGGCTTGAAGCTCGAACCCGGCTGACGCTTGGCCTGCATGGCGCGGTTGTAGTTGCTCTGTTCAAAGGCGAAGCCGCCGACCAGGGAGCGGATGGCACCGTTCTGCGGATCGAGGGAAACCAGCGCGCCCTGAGCCTGCGGGATCTGGCTGAATTTCAGCGAGTTGTCCGGCTGGCGTTGCACACGAATCAGGTCGCCGACTTGGGCGACGTCCGAAGGCTGCTTCGGATTGGCGCCCATGCTGTTGGTGTTCAGGAACGGACGCGCCCATTTCATGCTGTCCCAGCTGACGTGTTCGTCACCGGTACGGGTCATCACTTGCAGGCCGGTCTTGTCGACCTGGGTGACGATGGCGGGTTCAAGGCTGCTGATGGTGCGCTGCTTGGTCAGCTCGGTTGTCCAGGCTTCGCGAGTCTTGCCCGGCAGGCGCGACTCCGGGCCGCGATAACCATGACGCTGGTCGTAGGTCATCAACCCTTCGTGGACTGCGGTGTTGGCCATTTCCTGCAGGTTGCTCGGCACCGTGGTGGTGACGCGGAAACCCTCGGTATAAGCGTCGCTGCCATAACGGCCGACCATTTCGGCACGGGCCATTTCGGCGATGTACGGCGCATTCACTTCCGGGGTCGGCACGTGATAACTGGCGTTCAGCGGCTCGTTGATCGCGGTGGTGTAGTCGGCTTCGGTGATTTTGCCGAGCTTGTACATGCGCCCAAGGATCCAGTCGCGACGTTCTTTGCTGCGGGCCGGGTTGGCCAGCGGGTTGAAACGCGAGGGGGCTTTTGGCAGGCCGGCGATCATCGCCATCTGCGCCAGGCTGACGTCACGAATCGACTTGCCGTAGTAAACCTGCGCGGCGGCTTCGATGCCGTAGGCGCGGTTGCCCAGATAGATC
The DNA here is from genome assembly GCF_001424925.1 of Pseudomonas sp. Root329. Taxonomy (NCBI): domain Bacteria; kingdom Pseudomonadati; phylum Pseudomonadota; class Gammaproteobacteria; order Pseudomonadales; family Pseudomonadaceae; genus Pseudomonas; species Pseudomonas sp. Root329. Next base: position 79,108 of record NZ_LMCV01000008.1, read on the forward strand.
TTGTTGACGTACAACTCAAGGATCTCGTCCTTGGTCAGCTGCCGTTCAATCTGCAGGGCCAGGAGAATTTCGGTGGTTTTGCGCGAAAAACTGCGCTCGCTGGTCAGGAAGAAGTTCTTCGCCACCTGCATGGTGATCGTGCTGCCGCCGGACTGAATGTGTCCGCTTTTTACCAACTGGCTGGCCGCGCGCATCAGGCTGCTGGGGTCGACGCCGTAGTGGTTGGCGAAGTTGTCGTCTTCAGCACTTAGTAACGCATTAATGAAATTGGGGGGAATGTCGGCGAACCGGATCGGTGTGCGGCGCATTTCGCCAAATTCTGCGATCAGCTTGTTGTCGCTGCTGTAGACCCGCAAAGGAATCTGCAACTGGATGCTTCTCAGCGCCTCCACGGATGGCAAACCCGGACTAAGGTAGAGAAAGGCGCCGCTAAGACCGAGGAGCAGTCCGCAGAAAACGGCGACGATGGACCAACCGAAAAATTTCAGCAGACGAATCAAGGCTTTTGGACATCCAGGGCAAAGAATGAATTTGGCATCAGGGTTCAGATAAACAGGGAACGACCCGCGCTTGAAGTAAAAACCGGAAAAAAACGCTGGGCATTATAAGCATTTTTCCGTCGAGGGCGTCATTTGCGCTGCTGTCAAGACGGGTGGTTTGAACGCAACGGATATTACAGAGTCCGTAAGACACGGATAGTCATAGGGAATTGGTAGTGCTAGGACTCTTCAATAAAAAGGCCAATACGCTTCTGGGGATCGACATCAGCTCCACGTCGGTCAAGCTTCTGGAGCTAAGCCGCCAAGGCGACCGCTATCGGGTCGAGGCCTATGCGGTGGAACCTTTGCCCACCAACGCGGTGGTCGAGAAAAATATCGCCGAGCTCGAAGGCGTAGGGCAGGCACTCGCGCGCGTGCTGCTCAAGGCCAGAACCAACCTCAAGAATGTCGCCGTGGCCGTGGCCGGTTCGGCGGTGATCACCAAGACCATCGAGATGGACGCCGGTCTTTCCGACGACGAAATGGAAAACCAGCTGAAGATCGAGGCCGATCAATACATCCCTTATCCATTGGACGAAGTGGCCATCGACTTTGAGGTCCAGGGCGTTTCTGCGCGCAACCCCGAGCGAGTCAATGTGCTGCTGGCGGCCTGTCGCAAGGAAAACGTCGAGGTCCGGGAAGCGGCACTGGCCCTGGCCGGCCTGACAGCCCGTGTGGTCGACGTCGAGGCTTATGCGCTAGAGCGTTCCTACGGATTGCTGGCGAGCCAACTGGCGGCTTCTCAGGAGCGTCTGACGGTAGCGGTGGTTGATATCGGCGCCACCATGACCACCCTGAGCGTGCTGCACCAGGGGCGGATCATCTACACCCGCGAGCAATTGTTCGGCGGTCGTCAACTGACGGAGGAAATCCAGCGACGTTATGGCCTGACCCTTGAGCAGGCGGGGCTGGCGAAGAAGCAGGGTGGTTTGCCGGACGATTACGTCAGTGAGGTGTTGCAGCCGTTTCGCGATGCGCTGGTGCAGCAGGTGTCGCGTTCATTGCAGTTTTTCTTCGCCTCCGGTCAGTACAACTCGGTTGATCACATCCTGCTGGCCGGCGGTACCGCATCGGTCCCGGGGCTGGACCGGTTGATCGAGCAACGATTGGGTACGCCGACGCAAGTGGCCAACCCCTTCTCCGACATGGCCCTGAGCAGCAAGGTCAACGCCGGTGCTCTGGCCAGCGATGCGCCGGCACTGATGATCGCCTGCGGGCTGGCCCTCAGGAGTTTCGACTGATGGCGCGGATCAATCTTTTACCCTGGCGCGAAGAGCAGCGTGAAGCGCGCCGCAAACGCTTTTTGCTGGCGCTGGTCGGTGTGATGGTGGGGGCCGTGGGCGCGGTGCTGATCGCGAACCAGGTCATCAGTGGCGCTATTGATCGGCAAGTGGCTCGTAACGATTACATCGGCAAACAGATTGCCGTGGTCGACGAGCGGATTAAACAGATCAGCGATTTGAAGGCCCGTCGCCAGCAACTGGTCGAGCGCATGCGCATCATCCAGGACCTGCAAGGTAACCGTCCGATCAGCGGGCGGATCTTCGATCAGTTAGCGCGTACCTTGCCGGACGGGGTGTACTTCACCGAGGTGAAAATGGCCGGCAAAACCCTGTCCATTACGGGCGCGGCAGAATCCAACAATCGTGTTTCGGACCTGATGCGCAATCTGGATGCGTCCGATTGGTTTGATGCGCCCAGCCTCACGGAAGTCAAAGCGACGACCGCCGGTCAGCTGGATCAGGCCAACGTCTTCCAGCTGACCGTTCGTCAGACTCAGCCCGCCGCTGCGGAGGGCGGCAAATGAGGCTGTCTGACTGGTTCGAAGGCCTGCGCAAGATCGACATCAGTGACCTGGACACCAATAACATGGGTTCCTGGCCGCCGGCCATCAAGGCACTGGCGGGAATCCTGCTTATGATTCTGGTGCTTTCGCTGGGCTACAGTTTTTCCATCAGCGACCTTCAGAGCCATCTCGAACTCAAGCGCGAGGAAGAGTCGACCCTCAAGGAGCAATTCGCCAACAAAGCCCATATGGCGGCGAATCTGGAGCTGTATACGCAGCAGATGAAGGAAATGGAGAACTCTTTTGGCGTGCTGCTGCGGCAATTGCCCAGTGACACCGAAGTGCCCGGCCTGCTGGAGGACATCACTCGCACCGGCCTGGGCAGTGGCCTGGAGTTCGAAGAGATCAAACTGCTGCCGGAGAACACGCAGCAGTTCTACATCGAGCTGCCGATCCAGATCACCGTCACCGGTGCCTATCACGACCTTGCCACCTTCGTCAGCGGCGTCGCCGGACTGCCACGGATTGTCACCCTGCATGACTTCGATCTTGCGCCGGCCAACCCGGAAGGTGGCCCGAAGTTGCGCATGAGCATCCTTGCCAAGACCTACCGCTACAACGACAAGGGGCTGCAAAAATGAGCCCGATTCGTTGCTTTTCGATGATGGTATTGGTCGCCAGCCTGACTGGTTGCGGCAGTGGTAATGACTTCAGCGACCTGGACGCGTACATGAACGAAATGCGTTTACGTGCGCCCGGCAAGATTGAACCAACGCCGACATTTCGGTCTTACCCAACATTCACCTACAGCGCCGCCAACCTGCGAAGCCCGTTTTCCCGACAGATCAGAGTCGATCTGGCCGGCCAGAAACACGGTTCGCGCAACGTCAAACCCGACCCGAATCGGGTCAAGCAGTACCTCGAAGGTTTCAACATCGAGCAGTTTGAAATGGTCGGAACGATCGCCAATGCGACCGGCTCCTTTGCGCTGCTGCGCGGGGCGGGCGGGGTGCATCGGTTGAAAGTCGGCGATTACCTGGGGCGTAACGATGGGCGGATCGTCGCCATCAGTGGCTCGCAGGTCGATGTGGTCGAAATCGTTCCCGACGGCGAAGGCGCCTGGCTGGAGCGGCCGCGGACCATCCCTTTGAAAGAGCACTCATAGTGGAACTCGAATAATGAACAGGATTTTCTCAACCTTCGGTATTTCGCTATGGATAGCGTTGCTGTCGCCGATGGTACTAGCGGCCAACCTCAAAGCGCTGGATGTCGCCGCGCTGCCGGGGGACCGCGTCGAGTTGAAGTTGTCGTTCGATGGGCCGCCACCACCGCCCCACGGTTACACCACGGAATCGCCTGCGCGGATTGCGCTGGATCTGCCTGGCGTCGTCAGTCAGCTAAAAAGCAAAAATCGTGACCTGGGCGGCGGAAATGCCCGCAGCGCCACGGTGGTGCAAGCCAAGGACCGTACGCGACTGATCATCAATCTGACCCAGTTGACGCCGTATAACGCACGGGTCGAAGGCAATACTCTGTTCGTGGTGGTCGGCCAAGGCGCCAACAAAACGGTCTCCAGTCCGGCGCCCAAAACGCCGCGCGCAGCGACTGCAACGCCAGCCCCGGCAAAAGCCTATGCGCCAGTGGGCAAGGCCATCCGGGGTGTGGATTTCCAGCGCGGCACCCAGGGCGAAGGCAATGTGGTCATCGATCTGTCGGATCCCTCCATCGCCCCGGACATTCAGGAGCGCGACGGCAAGATCATCCTCAGTTTCGCCAAGACCCAATTGCCTGAACCGTTGCGTGTCCGTCTGGACGTCAAGGATTTCGCCACGCCGGTGCAGTTCGTCAACGCCAGTGCCACGGGTGATCGGGCCACGATCAGTATTGAGCCCGGCGGCGCTTTCGATTATTCGACTTACCAGACCGACAACAAGCTGACCGTCAGCATCAGGCCGATGACCGTCGATGACTTGCAGAAACGCAACACCGAACGCTTCGCCTACACCGGTGAAAAGCTCTCGCTGAATTTCCAGGACATCGATGTGCGTTCGGTGCTGCAACTGATCGCCGATTTCACCAACCTCAATCTGGTGGCCAGCGACACAGTGCAGGGCGGCATCACGCTACGTTTGCAGAACGTACCGTGGGATCAGGCGCTGGATCTGGTGTTGAAAACCAAGGGCCTGGATAAACGCAAGATCGGTAACGTTTTGCTGGTGGCGCCGGCCGATGAAATTTCCGCCCGCGAGCGTCAGGAACTAGAGTCGCAAAAGCAAATCGCCGACCTGGCGCCCCTGCGTCGCGAGCTGTTGCAGGTCAACTACGCCAAAGCTGCCGATATCGCCAAGCTGTTCCAGTCGGTGACCAGTGCCGAGGCAAAAGCCGACGAGCGGGGCTCGATCACGGTGGATGAGCGGACCAATAACATCATTGCCTACCAGACCCAGGATCGCCTGGACGAGCTCCGCCGTATCGTCGCGCAACTGGATATCCCGGTGCGTCAGGTGATGATCGAGGCGCGCATCGTCGAAGCCAACGTCGACTATGACAAAAGCCTCGGCGTGCGCTGGGGCGGTTCGTTGCAGAACAAGGGCAACTGGAACACCTCGGGCGTCAGCAATAATGGGGCTAATGCTTCGTCGACCATCGGTACGCCTGGCAGCACCAGCACCAACTCGCCATTCGTCGACATGGGCGCCGCCGCCAACACCTCGGGGCTCGGCATCGCCTTCATCACCGACAATGTGCTGCTGGATCTCGAGCTGACGGCCATGGAGAAAACCGGCAACGGCGAAATTGTCTCGCAGCCCAAGGTGGTCACGTCGGACAAGGAAACCGCGAAAATCCTCAAGGGCACGGAGATTCCCTATCAGGAAGCCAGCTCCAGCGGCGCTACCTCGGTGTCGTTCAAGGAGGCTTCGCTGTCGCTGGAGGTGACGCCGCAGATCACTCCGGACAACCGGATCATCATGGAGGTCAAGGTCACCAAGGACGAACCGGATTACCTGAACAAGGTGCAGGATGTACCGCCGATCAAGAAAAACGAGGTCAATGCCAAGGTCCTGGTCAACGACGGCGAGACCATCGTGATTGGTGGGGTTTTCTCAAATACTCAAAGCAAGGTTGTAGATAAGGTGCCATTTCTCGGTGATGTGCCGTATCTTGGCCGCCTTTTCCGGCGTGACGTGGTTTCGGAGAAAAAATCCGAGCTGCTGGTATTTCTCACTCCGCGTATCATGAATAACCAGGCGATTGCTGTGAGTCATTGATTCTGTGCGAAATTTGATTCTTGTTGGACCGATGGGGGCTGGAAAAAGCACCATCGGCCGGTTGCTGGCCAAAGAGCTGCGTCTGCCGTTCAAAGATTCCGATAAGGAAATTGAATTGCGCACGGGCGCCAATATCCCGTGGATTTTCGATAAAGAAGGCGAGCCGGGCTTTCGTGACCGCGAGCAGGCGATGATCGCCGAGCTGTGCGGGTGCGACGGCGTGGTGCTGGCGACCGGTGGCGGCGCGGTGATGCGCGAGGCTAATCGTCGGGCGCTGCACGCCGGCGGGCGAGTGGTCTATCTGCATGCGTCTGTCGAGCAGCAGGTCGGCCGCACTTCCCGCGATCGCAATCGACCCCTGTTGCGTACTGCCGATCCGGCCAAGACCCTTCGGGATCTGCTGGCGATCCGCGATCCGCTTTATCGGGAAATCGCCGATCTGGTGGTGGAAACCGATGAGCGGCCGCCGCGAATGGTGGTGCTCGATATTCTCGAACGCTTGCAGCAGCTACCTCCCCGTTAAAGCGCAGCGCGAAATGCGCTATCCTCGGCGTCCTGTCATGGCCGCTCAAGGTTGTGGCAGATGGCTACCGAACGGCGTCACATCAGCAGACGCCGTGGACATTCGTTAACTCAAGGCAGGACGCCTGATTCCATCTTCACTGTGGGGACACATGCAGACACTCAAGGTCGATCTAGGCGAGCGCAGCTACCCGATTCATATTGGCGAAGGTTTGTTGGATCAGCCTGAGCTGCTGGCCCCGCATATCCGCGGACGGCAAGTGGCGATCATCTCCAACGAGACCGTTGCGCCGCTCTATCTCGAGCGTCTGACCCGCAGCCTTGCACAATTCTCGGTGGTTTCCGTGGTGCTGCCCGACGGCGAAGCGTTCAAGACCTGGGAAACCTTGCAACTGATTTTCGACGGTCTGCTGACCGCGCGGCACGACCGCCGTACCACGGTCATCGCCCTCGGTGGCGGTGTGATTGGTGACATGGCCGGTTTTGCGGCCGCCTGCTACCAGCGAGGTGTCGATTTCATCCAGATCCCGACCACGCTGCTGTCGCAAGTCGACTCTTCGGTGGGCGGCAAGACCGGGATCAACCATCCGCTGGGCAAGAACATGGTCGGCGCTTTCTATCAGCCGAACGTGGTGCTGATTGATACCGCTACCCTCAATACCCTGCCGGCCCGCGAACTGTCCGCCGGGCTTGCTGAAGTCATCAAATACGGGCTGATCTGCGACGAGCCGTTCCTGACCTGGCTCGAAGACAACGTCGATCGCCTGCGCGCCCTGGACCAGGTCGCCCTGACTTACGCCATCGAGCGCTCTTGCGCGGCCAAGGCTGCGGTGGTCGGTGCCGACGAACGGGAGACCGGTGTTCGCGCCACGCTCAACCTGGGTCACACCTTCGGCCATGCCATCGAAACCCACATGGGCTATGGTGTCTGGTTACATGGTGAGGCGGTCGCTGCTGGCACCGTAATGGCCTTGGAAATGTCCGCGCGCCTGGGCTGGATCAGCGAGCAAGAGCGCGATCGCGGCATTCGTCTGTTCCAGCGTGCCGGCCTGCCGGTCATCCCGCCTGAAGAGATGACTGAAGCCGATTTTCTCGAACACATGGCAATTGACAAGAAAGTGATCGACGGTCGTTTGCGCCTGGTGCTGCTGCGCCACATAGGCGAAGCGGTGGTGACCGACGATTATCCGAAAGAGGTTTTACAGGCCACGCTGGGAGCGGATTACCGCGCTCTGGCTCAGCTTAAAGGTTAATAAGATCCCGATGACTAGTTTGCACGCCGACGAGGCTTTCCTCGGCCATTACCAGTTGAGTCATGACCCTTTTTCTCCACGGGTGCCTGGCTTCAAATTCTTCCCGGCCCAGCGCAAACCGGTGCTGGGGCAACTGCATCACCTGGCACGCTACAGTCAGTTGCTGCTGGTCGTCACCGGCCCGCAAGGCAGTGGCAAGACGCTGTTGCGTCAGGCCCTGGTGGCCAGCACCAACAAGCAATCGGTGCAGAGCGTGGTGGTTTCCGCCCGTGGCGCCGGCGATGCGGCCGGCGTGCTGCGTCAGGTGGCTCAGGCGCTGAATGTCGCCCAGGCCGAGATCGGTGCGATTCTGGCTCAAGTGGTGCAGCTTGCACTGACGGGTCAGGAAGTCTATTTGCTGGTGGATGACGCCGAGCAACTCGACGAGTCCGCGCTGGAAGCCTTGCTGGCCCTGGCCGCCGGTGCACCGGAAGGTCGTCCGCATGTGTTCCTGTTCGGTGAGTCGTCGCTGATTGCTCAATTGGAGGCTCTGACCCTCGAGGAAGAGCGTTTCCACGTCATCGAGTTGCAGCCTTACACCGAAGAAGAAACCCGCGAATATCTGGAGCAGCGACTCGAAGGCGCCGGCCGGGGTATCGAACTTTTCACCGCAGATCAGATCTCTGATATTCACGAAAGCTCCGACGGTTGGCCTGGCACCATCAACCAGGTTGCCCGCGATGCGATGATCGAAGCCATGATTGCCAGCCGCTCAGCGGTGAAGCGTCCAAGTATGGGGTTCAACATGCCGAAGAAACACGTATTGGCGATTTCCGCCGTTGTCGTGGTCGCGGTAGCCGCCGCCTGGTTGATGCCGGGTCGCAGCAAAGCACCGACCACTGGCGCACCTGCCAACGAACAGGCGCAACTGCCGCTCGGCCAGGGCACGCCAAAACCTAACAGCGGCGGCGCACCTGCCGTCGAATTCGCCGGTAACTCGCAACCGATGCCATTGCCGCTGGTCGGCAACTCGCAGCCGGTCATGCGTGGTCCGCTGGCCGAAGCCGCCGGTGGCATCACCGAAGGCGACGACGGCGTGCCGGTCGAAGGTTCGAGCGCTACGCCGCCGACCGTGACCACTACCGCGCCTCCAGCAGGTCTGTCGGCCGGTCCTGCACCGACGCCAGCCGCCAAGCCTGCTCCGACTCAGGTCGCGACTGCCAAGCCAGCCCCGGTTGCGCCTGCCGTGAAGCCAGCTCCAGTGCCAGCCAAACCAGCCGCCGCCACCGCTGCCGCCAAACCTGCCGAGAAACCAGCCACCGTGGCCAAGGCCGCCGGCGGCACCTGGTACGCAGGGCAAGCGCCGGGTAACTACGTGGTGCAGATCCTCGGCACCAGCTCTGAAACGGCCGCGCAATCCTTCGTCAAGGAGCAGGGCGGCGAGTACCGTTATTTCAAGAAAGTCCTTAACGGCAAGCCGCTTTACGTCATCACTTACGGTAGCTTCGCCAACCGCGATGCAGCCGTTACCGCCATCAAGGCCTTGCCAGCGAAGGTTCAGGCTGGTAAACCTTGGCCTCGCACTGTCGCCAGCGTCCAACAGGAACTGGCAACAACTCGCTGAAGATTCGGCGGCCTTACCCAGGCCGCCTCTCCCGGCACCTCAAAATTTCTACAAGCGCATGCCGCCCTAAGGGTCTGCTGGCGCTTGCTGACGACCGCGTTGCGCGCCAACATGTGCGAGGCTGCGTTGCGGGATTTGCCAAGGGAAAAGCCATTGGCAGCATCCCGCGCCTTGCCTCGCACACGTTGTCATCACAACGCGGTTCGTCAACAAGCACCAGCAGACCCTGGGCCGCGTGCCTTGTGGTGTCTGCGTCACAGTAGTCTTTGAGTCGTTGCGGTCAAAATTAAAAAAGTTTTGACTAGCACAGCATATCGCTTTAAACCTTTCACAAATGCGACATAGATTTGCGACATTTCGTCGTCAAATTTGTGAGCCTCTGTGTCGGTGTGTACAATGACCTCCCTTTTGCCCCCGCAAAGCTGGCGTACGTTCGGCGCGGATGGTAAGTGGTTGAATTGAAAAGAAATTTGCCTCGACAAGAGGCAGCCTGGTGAGAAAGTGTCTATGAAAGCAGGTCTGTACCAACCAGATGAATTCAAGGATAACTGCGGTTTCGGCCTGATAGCCCATATGCAGGGCGAGCCCAGTCATACCCTTTTGCAAACGGCCATCGAGGCCCTGACCTGCATGACCCACCGCGGTGGGATCAACGCCGACGGCAAGACCGGTGACGGTTGCGGTCTGCTGATTCAAAAGCCGGATGTGTTCCTGCGAGCCATCGCCCAGGAAACCTTCGGCGTCGAACTGCCCAAGCAATATGCGGTGGGCATGGTCTTCTTCAACCAGGACCCGGTCAAAGCCGAAGCCGCTCGCGAGAACATGAACCGCGAGATCCTCGCTGCGGGCCTGACCCTCGTCGGCTGGCGCAAAGTGCCGATCGACACCAGCGTCCTTGGCCGCTTGGCCCTTGAGCGCCTGCCGCAGATCGAACAAGTGTTCATCGCCGGTGATGGCCTGAGCGATCAGGACATGGCCGTCAAGCTGTTCACCTCCCGTCGTCGCTCGTCCGTGGCCAACGCCGCCGACGCCGATCACTACGTCTGCAGCTTTTCGCACAAGACCATCATTTATAAAGGCCTGATGATGCCGGCGGATCTCACCGCCTTCTATCCAGACCTCAGCGATCAGCGCCTGCAAACCTCGATTTGCGTGTTCCACCAGCGCTTCTCGACCAACACCCTGCCGAAATGGCCGCTGGCTCAGCCGTTCCGCTTCCTCGCCCACAACGGCGAGATCAACACCATCACCGGCAACCGCAACTGGGCCGTGGCCCGTCGTACCAAGTTCACCAACGATCTGATGGACCTGGAAGAACTCGGCCCGCTGGTCAACCGTGTCGGTTCCGACTCCTCCAGCATGGACAACATGCTTGAGCTGATGGTCACCGGTGGTATCGACCTGTTCCGTGGTGTGCGGATGATCATTCCGCCGGCGTGGCAGAACGTCGAAACCATGGACCCGGACCTGCGTGCGTTCTACGAATACAACTCGATGCACATGGAACCGTGGGACGGCCCGGCCGGCGTGGTAATGACCGACGGTCGTTACGCGGTATGCCTGCTCGACCGTAACGGTCTGCGTCCGGCGCGTTGGGTTACCACCAAAAACGGCTTTATTACCCTGGCCTCGGAAATCGGTGTCTGGAACTACCAGCCTGAAGACGTGATCGCCAAGGGCCGCGTTGGCCCGGGTCAGATCTTCGCCGTGGACACCGAAACCGGCCAGATCCTCGATACCGATGCGATCGACAACCGCTTGAAGTCGCGTCATCCGTACAAGCAATGGCTGCGCAAGAATGCCCTGCGCATTCAGGCGACCATGGAAGACAACGACCACGGCTCGGCGTTCTACGACGTCGACCAGCTCAAGCAGTACATGAAGATGTACCAGGTCACTTTCGAAGAACGTGATCAGGTGCTGCGTCCGCTCGGCGAGCAAGGCTACGAAGCCGTCGGCTCGATGGGCGATGACACGCCAATGGCCGTGCTGTCCCAGCGCGTGCGCACGCCGTACGACTATTTCCGCCAGCAGTTCGCGCAGGTCACCAACCCGCCGATCGACCCGCTGCGTGAAGCCATCGTCATGTCGCTGGAGATCTGCCTCGGTGCCGAGCGCAACATCTTCCAGGAGTCGCCGGAACACGCCTCGCGCGTGATCCTCAGCTCGCCGGTCATTTCCCCGGCCAAGTGGCGCTCGCTGATGAACCTCGATCGTCCGGGCTTCGAGCGCGCGATCATCGACCTCAACTACGACGAAAGCGTCGGCCTCGAAGCAGCAATCCGCAACGTCGCCGATCAGGCTGAAGAAGCTGTGCGCTCCGGTCGTACCCAGGTCGTGCTGAGTGACCGTCACATTGCGCCGGGCAAGTTGCCGATCCACGCTTCCCTGGCCACCGGCGCGGTGCACCACCGCTTGACCGAAAAAGGCCTGCGTTGCGACTCCAACATCCTCGTGGAAACCGCGACCGCTCGCGATCCGCACCACTTTGCCGTATTGATCGGTTTCGGCGCCTCGGCGGTCTATCCGTTCCTGGCCTACGAAGTGCTGGGCGACCTGATCCGCACCGGTGAAGTGCTGGGCGACCTCTATGAGGTGTTCAAGAACTACCGCAAAGGCATCACCAAAGGCCTGCTGAAGATCCTGTCGAAGATGGGCATCTCGACCATCACGTCGTACCGCGGTGCGCAGTTGTTCGAAGCCATCGGCCTGTCTGAAGAAGTCTGCGACCTGAGCTTCCGTGGTGTACCAAGCCGCATCAAGGGTGCGCGTTTCGTCGACATCGAAGCCGAGCAGAAAGCCCTGGCGGCCGAAGCCTGGAGCCCGCGCAAGCCAATCCAGCAGGGCGGTTTGCTGAAGTTCGTCCACGGTGGCGAATATCACGCGTACAACCCGGACGTGGTCAACACCCTGCAAGCCGCTGTGCAGCAGGGCGACTACAGCAAGTTCAAGGAATACACGGCGCTGGTGGACAACCGTCCGGTCTCGATGATCCGTGACATGTTCGAGGTCAAAACCCTGGACACGCCGCTGGACATCAGCGAGATCGAACCGCTGGAATCGGTGCTCAAGCGCTTTGACTCCGCGGGCATCTCCCTCGGCGCCTTGTCGCCGGAAGCTCACGAAGCCCTGGCCGAAGCCATGAACCGCCTCGGTGCGCGTTCCAACTCCGGCGAAGGCGGCGAAGACCCGGCGCGTTACGGCACCATCAAGAGCTCGAAAATCAAGCAAGTGGCGACTGGCCGTTTCGGTGTGACCCCGGAATACCTGGTCAACGCTGAAGTGCTGCAGATCAAAGTCGCTCAGGGCGCCAAGCCCGGCGAAGGTGGTCAACTGCCAGGTGGCAAGGTCAACGGTCTGATCGCCAAGCTGCGTTACGCAGTGCCGGGCGTGACCCTGATCTCGCCGCCGCCGCACCATGACATCTATTCGATCGAAGACTTGTCGCAGCTGATTTTCGACTTGAAACAAGTCAACCCGAAGGCTTTGGTCTCGGTGAAGCTGGTGGCAGAAGCGGGCGTCGGCACCATCGCCGCCGGTGTGGCCAAGGCCTACGCGGACTTGATCACCATCTCCGGCTATGACGGCGGCACCGGTGCATCGCCGCTGACCTCGATCAAATACGCGGGCGCTCCGTGGGAACTCGGCCTGGCCGAAACCCACCAGACCCTGCGTGGCAACGACCTGCGCGGCAAAGTGCGGGTACAAACCGACGGCGGCCTGAAAACCGGCCTCGACGTGATCAAGGCAGCGATCCTCGGCGCTGAAAGCTTCGGCTTCGGCACCGCGCCAATGATCGCCCTGGGCTGCAAGTACCTGCGTATCTGCCACCTGAACAACTGCGCCACCGGCGTCGCGACTCAGAACGAGAAGCTGCGCAAGGATCACTACATCGGGACCGTCGACATGGTGGTGAATTTCTTCACCTACGTCGCCGAAGAAACCCGTGAGTGGCTGGCCAAGCTGGGCGTGCGCTCCCTCGAAGAGCTGATCGGTCGTACCGATCTGCTGGACATCCTCGAAGGCCAGACTGCCAAGCAGCAACATCTGGACCTGACCCCATTGCTGGGCAGCGATCACATCCCGGCGGACAAGCCTCAGTTCTGCCAGGTCGACCGTAACCCACCGTTCGACAAAGGCCTGCTGGCCGAGAAAATGGTCGACCTCGCCACCTCGGCGATCAACGACATGAGCGGCGCTGATTTCGCGCTGGATATCTGCAACTGCGATCGCTCGATCGGCGCGCGGATCTCCGGTGAAATCGCTCGCAAGCACGGCAACCAAGGCATGGCGAATGCGCCGATCACCTTCCGCTTCAAAGGGACGGCCGGTCAGAGCTTCGGTGTGTGGAACGCTGGCGGCCTGAACATGTACCTGGAAGGCGACGCCAACGACTACGTCGGCAAAGGCATGACCGGCGGCAAGCTGGTCATCGTTCCGCCGAAAGGCAGCGTCTACAAGACTCAGGACAGTGCCATTATCGGCAACACCTGCCTGTACGGCGCCACTGGCGGCAAGCTGTTCGCCGCCGGTACCGCGGGCGAGCGTTTCGCGGTGCGTAACTCCGGTGCTCACACGGTGGTTGAAGGCACTGGCGATCACTGCTGCGAGTACATGACCGGTGGTTTCGTCTGCGTATTGGGCAAGACCGGTTACAACTTCGGCTCAGGCATGACCGGCGGTTTCGCCTACGTGCTCGACCAGGACAACACCTTCGTTGACCGGGTCAACCACGAACTGGTGGAAATCCAGCGGATCAGCGGTGAGGCGATGGAAGCCTATCGCAGCCACCTGCAACGCGTGCTGAACGAATACGTCGAGGAAACCGACAGCGAGTGGGGTCGTAACCTCGCTGAAAACCTCGATGACTATCTGCGTCGTTTCTGGCTGGTCAAGCCCAAGGCTGCCAACCTGAAATCGTTGCTTTCCAGCACCCGTGCCAACCCGCAGTGATATGCGCCTGAAGAGTTTGATGAGGTTTTAACAATGGCTGAACGTCTGAATAACGACTTCCAGTTCATCGATGTCGGGCGCAAAGATCCGAAGAAGAAACTGTTGCGTCAACGCAAGAAAGAGTTCGTGGAGATCTACGAACCCTTCAAACCCCAGCATTCGGCCGATCAGGCTCACCGCTGCCTGGGTTGCGGTAACCCGTATTGCGAATGGAAGTGCCCGGTGCACAACTTCATTCCGAACTGGCTGAAACTGGTGGCCGAGGGCAACATCCTCCAGGCTGCCGAGCTGTCGCACCAGACCAACACCCTGCCGGAAGTGTGCGGCCGGGTGTGCCCGCAGGATCGTCTGTGCGAGGGTGCCTGCACCCTCAACGACGGCTTCGGCGCGGTGACCATCGGTTCGGTCGAGAAGTACATCACCGACACCGCGTTCGCCATGGGCTGGCGCCCGGACATGTCCAAGGTCATACCGACCGGCAAGCGTGTTGCGGTGATCGGCGCAGGCCCGGCGGGCCTGGGCTGTGCCGACGTGCTGGTGCGTGGCGGCGTGACCCCGGTGGTGTTCGACAAGAACCCGGAAATCGGTGGTCTGCTGACCTTCGGCATTCCTGAGTTCAAGCTGGAAAAGACCGTGCTGAGCAATCGTCGCGAAGTCTTCACCGGCATGGGCATCGAGTTCCGTCTGAACACCGAAGTGGGCAAGGACGTGACTGTCGAGCAACTGCTCGAAGAATACGATGCCGTGTTCATGGGCATGGGCACCTACACCTACATGAAGGGCGGCTTTGCTGGTGAGGATTTGCCGGGCGTGCATGACGCGCTGGATTTCCTGATCGCTAACGTCAACCGCAACCTGGGCTTTGAAAAGTCGCCGGAAGATTTCGTCGACATGAAAGGCAAGAAGGTGGTGGTACTGGGTGGCGGCGACACGGCGATGGACTGCAACCGTACGTCGATTCGCCAGGGCGCCAAGTCGGTGACCTGCGCTTATCGTCGTGACGAAGCGAACATGCCGGGCTCGCGCAAAGAGGTGAAGAACGCCAAGGAAGAAGGGGTGAAATTCCTCTACAACCGCCAGCCAATCGCGATCGTCGGTGAAGACCGCGTCGAAGGCGTGAAGGTGGTCGAGACCCGTCTCGGCGAACCGGACGCACGTGGCCGTCGCAGCCCCGAGCCGATTCCGGGTTCCGAAGAGATCATCCCGGCTGATGCCGTGGTCATCGCGTTCGGTTTCCGTCCGAGCCCGGCGTCGTGGTTCGAACAGCACAGCATCCAGACCGACAGCCAGGGCCGCGTTGTGGCACCGGAACAAGGTCAGTACAAGCACCAGACCAGCAACCCGAAAATCTTCGCCGGTGGCGACATGGTTCGCGGTTCTGACCTGGTGGTAACGGCGATCTTCGAAGGCCGCAATGCCGCCGAAGGGATCCTGGATTACCTGGGCGTCTGATCATTTCCTGAGATTGGAATACGATCAAAATGTGGGAGCGGGCTTGCTCGCGAAGACGGAGTGCCAGTCAGCATTGATGTTGCCTGACACACCGCTTTCGCGAGCAAGCCCGCTCCCACAGTTGTTTCTCGGTGTCGCGAAAATCGTGTTCCAACGCGACAAATTGACCCGATAGACAAAAGGCTGACCTGCAACCGTGCCTTTTGCGTCGCGCTCTGAGAAAATGCCCGCACTTTTTTTCCGGATGCCGACATGACTGCCCTGAAGAACGACCGTTTCCTTCGCGCCCTGCTCAAGCAACCCGTAGACGTCACGCCTGTCTGGATGATGCGTCAGGCCGGTCGCTACCTGCCGGAATACCGCGCCAGCCGTGCCAAGGCCGGCGACTTCATGAGCCTGTGCATGAACCCGGAGTTCGCTTGCGAAGTCACGATGCAGCCGCTCGACCGCTACCCACAACTGGACGCGGCGATCCTGTTCTCCGACATCCTGACCATCCCCGATGCCATGGGCCAAGGCCTGTACTTCGAAACCGGTGAAGGTCCGCGCTTCAAGAAAGTCGTCAGCACCCTGGCTGACATCGAAGCCCTGCCAATCCCTGATCCGCACAAAGACCTCGGCTACGTCATGGACGCGGTCAGCACCATCCGCCGCGAACTGAACGGCCGCGTGCCGCTGATCGGCTTCGCCGGCAGCCCATGGACCCTGGCCACCTACATGGTCGAAGGCGGCTCGTCGAAAGACTACCGCAAGACCAAAACCATGCTCTACGACAACCCGCAAGCCTTGCACCTGCTGCTGGACAAGCTCGCGCAGACGGTCACCAGCTACCTCAACGGCCAGATCATGGCCGGGGCGCAAGCGGTACAGATCTTCGATAGTTGGGGCGGCAGCCTCTCGGCGGCGGCGTACCAGGAGTTCTCCCTGGCTTACATGCGCAAAATCGTCAGCGGCCTGATCCGCGAACACGAAGGTCGCAAAGTGCCGGTCATCCTGTTCACCAAGAACGGCGGCCTGTGGCTCGAAAGCATTGCCGACGCTGGCGCTGATGCGCTCGGCCTGGACTGGACCTGCGACATTGGCAGCGCCCGTGATCGCGTCGGCAGCAAAGTCGCCCTGCAAGGCAACATGGACCCGACCGTGCTGTACGCCAAGCCAGAAGCCATCCGCACCGAAGTCGGCCGCATCCTCGCCAGCTACGGCAAGGGCAGCGGCCACGTGTTCAACCTCGGCCATGGCATCACGCCTGAAGTCGACCCGGAACACGCCGGCGCCTTCCTGCGCGCGGTGCATGAACTGTCGGCGCAGTATCACGAGTGATCGTGGCCCGATAAAAAACGCCCGGCTTATGCCGGGCGTTTTTGTATGAGGTTCCAGATCGTACACGGTCAATGTGGGAGAGGGCTTGCTCGCGAAAGCGGTTGATCATTCAACTTCGATGCCGACTGACCCACCGCTTTCGCGAGCAAGTCGAATCGTCGCACCGCCGCTCCCACAGGGTTGTGCGTCACGCCTTCACATTTTCCAGCGGTGGCAACTTCGCCAGTTTCAACGCCACCAGCAGGGCAATTACCAGCAACCCGCCAATGAACAGCCCGATCCCGTTCCACCCGCCCATGTGCCAGAACACCCCGCCCGCCGTCCCGGCGATGCTCGACCCGGCGTAATAGCTGAACAGATAAAGCGACGACGCCTGCCCCTTGGCTTTGATCGCCCGGCGGCCGATCCAGCTGCTGGCCACCGAATGGGCGCCGAAGAAGCCGAAAGTGAAGATCAACATACCAATGATCACCACCGGCACCGGCGTAAACATGGTCAGGGCGAGGCCGGCGATCATCAGCACGATGGTTGCCCACAGCACTTTGCGGCGACCCAGTTTGTCAGCCAGCGAACCGATCTTCGCCGAGCTGTAGATACCCGACAGATACACCACCGAGAGCAGCCCGACGAAGGCTTGATCCATGTGATACGGCTCGGCCAGCAGGCGATAGCCGATGTAGTTGAAGAGGGTGACGAACGCGCCCATCAGCACGAAGGCTTCAAGGAACAGCAGCGGCAGACCGGCGTCGCGAAAGTGCATGGTGAAGCCGTCAATCAAGCTTCGCGGGTGCAATGAGCGCGCGCGGAAGTTGCGCGACTCGGGAAGGATTTTCCAGAACACCGCCGCTGCAATCAGGGCCAGGCCGCCGATCACCAGCATCGCCGTGTGCCAGCTGACGAAGTCGATCAACACGCCAGTGATCAAGCGTCCGCACATCCCGCCAATCGCGTTGCCGCCGATGTACAAACCCATGGCCAGACCGATGTGCTGCGGGTGAATTTCTTCGCTCAGGTAAGTCATGGCGACTGCTGCCAGACCGCTTAATGACAACCCTATCAGCGCCCGCATCACCAGCACGCCGTGCCAGCTAGGCATCATTGAACTGGCAATTGTGCAGAGCGCGGCGGCGAACAGCGCGGCGACCATCACCGGTTTGCGCCCGATGCGATCAGAGATCGGGCCGGTGATCAGCAGACCAATGGCGAGCATCCCGGTGGCGACCGACAGGATCAGGCTGCTCTGGGCGGCGTTGATGGAGTACTCATGGGACAGCAGCGGCATCATCGGCTGCACGCAATAGAGCAGGGCGAAAGTCGCGAAGCCGCCGGAGAACAGCGCCAGTACCGTGCGCATGAACATCGGTGTGCCTTTTTCGATGTAGATCTCCTTTAATTCGGCGACAACATCGTCCACCGCTGCGGGCGGAACTTCATGGGCAAGTGGAGCGACAGCAGTTTTCACTTCGGACCTCGGAGGACGCAGCCGGTCAGGCAATGAAAAAAGCATATAGCTGCCTAATGATTCAATCCAATATATTGTTCGACCTGTTTGATAGGTTTAACGACCTAATGGAGTTTTCATGGAATTGCGTCACCTGCGCTACTTCATCGCCGTTGCCGAAGAACTGCACTTCGGCCGCGCCGCCCAGGTGCTGGGCATCTCGCAACCGCCGCTGAGTCAGCAGATTCAGGCGCTGGAGCAGGAGGTGGGCGCGCGATTGTTCGAGCGCACCAATCGTCGGGTCGAACTCAGTGAAGCCGGCCGGCTGTTTCTGGAAGAGGCGCGGCTGGTGTTGGCGCAGGTCGACAAGGCGGCGGATGTTGCACGGCGGGCGCAGTTGGGTGAGCTGGGTGAACTGAAGATTGGCTTCACCTCGTCAGCGCCGTTCAACTCGACCATCCCCCAGGCGATTTTTTCATTTCGTCAGCGATTCCCGGCGGTGCACCTGAACCTGCGGGAGATGAGCAGCACCCAGGTTGCCGATGCGTTGGTGGATGAGTCGATTGAAGTCGGGATCATGCGGCCGCTTGGGTTGCCGGACTCGCTCAGCGTGGTGGAGTTGATGCGTGAGCCGCTGGTGGCGGTGCTCAGCTCCAAGCATCCATTAGTGACCGATAGTGAAGAAGGTTTGTTTCTGTCGGCCCTGGCCCTCGAGCCCTTCGTATTTTTCCCACGCAGTTATGGCAGTGGTCTGTACGCACAATTGCTCAGCCTGGCGCGGGATGCCGGCTTCAGTCCGCACTTTGCGCAAGAGGCTGGCGAGGCGATGACGATCATTGGTCTGGTGGCGGCGGGGCTGGGTGTTTCGGTGCTGCCGGCGTCTTATCAGCGGATGCGGATCGAAGGGGTGGTCTATCGACCTCTGCTCGATCCTGAGGCTGTATCGGCGGTGTGGCTGGTGCAGCGCAAGGATCAGAAGTCGCCGATGGCCAAGGCGTTTGTGGAGTTGTTGACGCGTAAGGTTGAGCCGCTGAAAACGTGACTGCTTCGCAGCCATTCGCGAGCAGGCTCGCTCCCACAGGGTTTTGCGGTGTGAACACGATTTCTGCTCTAGCAGCTATCCACTGTGGGAGCGAGCCTGCTCGCGAAAGCGTCCGCAATCTCACCAAAAATGGTGCAGTTGCCTATGCCATAACGGACGCTTCGCTGAAGGGTGTAGGACATTTCCGAACTACCTTGAACAGGCCACAGCACCTTGCGGCATTGCCTACAACTACTCCAGAATCCGCCGGCTTGTGCGCTTTGGGGGGCATCGGTAACTTCGTTCGCATCACTGATTTCCAGTGATCGGGTTTAGTAGCCTGGTTTTCCCTCCCAAACGAATGCACAAGCGTCGTTCAGTCAGGCATACGCCTGCGCTTGATGGTAGCTGTGCGCATGGCGCCCTTGGGTGCGCCGGATTTGGGTCGGTGTCCGGTCTACTAACTTGCGCACAGCTGCCACCCTTCCGTTTAGTAGCGAGACAGGTTGCGGCACTACTAACAGGAAGACCTTCCCAATGTTCAAGCCAACTCCGAACCCGCCGGATTCCGATCCGGTCACTTCATCCGAATCAACGGATTCCGAAACACGCACACCAAGCAAAATCTTCCTCATCGCCCCCGATATCGACAACCAAACTTTGCTGGAATACGCCTGTGAATCCCTGGCATCAGCGAATGTCATGGCGAGTGATTTCGCGAGGTGTCTGGAAGGATCGCAAAGCAACATACTGCTGGGGATTCAACAGTCGATCATGCTGGGAGAATTGGCGGTGAACCGGGTGTTGGATAACCTCGATCCATCCTAGTGCGCCAGGGGGCTAACACTGCCTGCTTTCCCGAAAGGGGCTTGTGAGACTCTGAGGATCCTGGGTAACCAGCCATCGCAGAGCCGGACAGGTACAGGGCGATGACAAGCCGACCTGTTTGTGAAGGGGCGCCGAAAGGCGCCCTTTGTCGTTTCTGACGTTACGGAAATCGTTGAATGGAAGCTGGCAAGAACTACGTTGTCTGGCAGGAAGTGAAAGTGGGCTTCATCAAGGCGCGCAACAACCTGCAAGTCGTCGACGACAAGACAGGTCGCGCTGGCGTCGCTGAAAGCAAATTGATTCAAGCCCAGTAAGCCTATGGACAACCCCTGCGCCGAGCGCGGGGGTGTTCCGTTTTACTGAACGCGCACCAAATCCCCGCGCAACGCGACTCGCGCCACAAACACTCCGGCCCGGCACTCATAGGTGTTCAGGTCCTTGCGCACATGCTGATCGTAATAACTCACGATGTTGGTCACCGCATTCGCCCCGACCCGCTTTGCTTCTGCTTGCAACTCGATCAACGTCGATTGCACTGCCCACTCGCAGGCATCGAAATCGCTCTTGTTGGAGGCATTGGTGGGCCAGTCGCTGACGACATTCGTGCGCAACACTTGAAGGTGCTCCGTCGGTCCGTTGCCGGCCAGGTAGAACCTCACGCTGCCATCGAGCCGCCCGGCGCGGATCGCATTGGACAGGACTGTCTCAAAAGGCAAGTACATCAGATTGGTCGCCTGGCTGGCGCTGGGCAGCAGGCCGAACAGTAACGCGGCGATCAAGGCTTTCACTTGCATGGTCATCTCCTTGACGTGAAAGAGGACCGCGAGTCATGCGACGTATCAGCGTTTTCGATTCGAGCAGGCTGGGTGCATGCGGTCTGATTCAGCGAGTGTAGATGGGATTGATTGATCCTTCCCCCGCTCCTGCGTGGGAAGGATCAATCACCTACTTCCCTGTTACGACCAGCGCCGAAAGATCAGCGAAGTATTAACGCCACCAAACGCAAAATTATTGTTCATCACGTACTGGTTGCTCATCTGCCGGAACTCACCGCGCAGGTAATCGAGCTTGCCGCAGTTTGGGTCGACGTCGTCGAGGTTGAGGGTGTGGACGTACAGGTCGCGGTTCATCATTTCGATGCTGAACCAGGATTCCAGCGCGCCGCAGGCTCCAAGGGTGTGACCGAGGAAACTCTTCTGCGAGCTGATCGGCATGTGCTCGCCGAACAACGCGCTCGTTGCCAGTGTTTCGGCAATGTCGCCCTGTTCAGTGGCCGTGCCGTGACCATTCACGTAGCCGATGTCTGAAGGTTGCAGCCCGGCGTCTTCCAGGGCCAGCTCCATGGCCCGGCGCATGGTGACCTGCTCTGGGCGGGTGGCGTGCTGGCCGTCGGCGTTGCTGCCGAAGCCGACGAGTTCGGCATGGATGTGCGCACCGCGAGCCAATGCGTGTTCGAGTTCTTCGAGCACCAGCATGCCGCTGCCTTCACCGATCACCAGGCCATCGCGGCCGCTGTCGTACGGGCGCGGGGAAGTCTGCGGCGCATCGTTTTTCAGGCTGGTGGCGTAGAGCGCATCGAAGACCATCGCTTCGGTCGGGCACAGTTCTTCGGCGCCGCCGGCGAGCATCAGTGGCAGGCGACCAAACTTGACCGACTCGTAGGCATAACCGATGCCCTGACTGCCGCTGGTGCAAGCGCTGGAGGTCGGGATCAGCCGGCCGGTGAGGCCGAAGAAGATGCTGATATTCGCCGCCGTGGTGTGCGGCATCATGCGCACATAAGAGTTGGCGTTCAGGCCCTCGGCCACCGAGTTGAGCAGCATGTTGCCGAACGCCTTGATCTCGTCGGTGCTGCCGGTGGATGAGCCGCAGGAAACGCCCATGCGCCCGTCCTTGATCGACGGGTCACCCAACAGCCCGGCATCGGCCAATGCCTGTTCTGCCGCACCGACCGCCAGGCGCGAAACCCGGCCCATGCTGCGCAATTGCTTGCGGGTCCAGTGGCTCGGCACTTTGAAGTCGTCGATCGGCCCCGCCAGGCGTGTGTTGAGTTCGGTGAAGCGATCCCACTCGTCCATCCGGCGGATACCGCTGCGGTTGGCCGCGAAGTTGCCGGCGATGGTGTCCCAATCGCTGCCCAGTGAGGTGATGCCGGCCATGCCGGTGACGACGACGCGCTTCATCAGCACAGGCCTCCGTTAACGGCCAGAACCTGCCGGGTGATGTAGGACGCTTCCGCCGACATCAGGAAATTCACCGCGCTGGCCACCTCTTCCGGGGTGCCCATGCGTTGTGCGGGGATCATTTTCATCATTTCTTCCACCGGCACGTTTTCATCGAGCATCGCGGTGTCGATCAAGCCGGGTGCGACACAGTTAACGGTAATTTTGCGCTTGCCCAACTCGATCGCCAACGCCTTCGCCGCGCCGATCAAACCGGCCTTGGAGGCGCTGTAGTTGACCTGGCCACGGTTGCCGATCAACCCGGAAACCGAGGTGATGCAAACAATCCGTCCGGCGGCGCGACGACGAATCATCGGCATCATCACCGGGTGCAGCACGTTGTAGAAACCGTCGAGGTTGGTGCGCATCACCACATCCCAATCATCCTCGCTCAAGGCCGGAAAAGCACCGTCGCGTGTCAGGCCGGCGTTCAGCACCACACCGTAATAGGCGCCGTGGGTTTCCACGTCGGCTTCGAGAGTGGCTTTACAGCTGGCACGGTCGGATACGTCGAATTGCAGAATGCGCACGTTGCGCCCCAAGGCTTCGATTTCGGCCTTCACGGCTTCAGCGTCCGCCAGGCCACTGCGGCAATGCAGCACGATGTCATGCCCGGCCTGAGCCAGACGCAAAGCGATGGCGCGGCCGATGCCACGGCTGGAACCGGTGATCAGTACGGATTCAGTCATGGCTGGGTTCCTTGGGTTTCATGAAGGTATTGAGCGGCCTGAGGCGGACGGAACACGTTCAGACGAGCGGTGGCGTGAATGCCGGGGGCGGTGATGTGGCATTCGAACACGCCCATGCCGTTGTCGTCTTCCAGTGAGCGGATGCCGTGGATGGTCAGCTCTGTGCCGGCGGGGAAGTGCTCGACGTTGCATTCGAATTTGCGGGTGCCGAGCAGAAACCCCAGCTCCACCGCATCGCCACGCTGGCGCGCATGGCAACCGGCGTAGGCGGCGACGCTCTGGGCCATCAGTTCGATGCCGACCCAGGCCGGAAGGCTGCCATCCGGGCGGTTGAACAGGCCATTGGGTCTGACCGTGAGGCGGGTGTAAATCTGCTCGTCATCGAACGACAGGATCTGCTCGATGAAGATCATGTCGCCAGCGTGCGGCAGCAGTTCGGCGATCGGCCAGTCAATCATGGGGCGTCTCCGATAATCAGGCTGACGTTGTTGCCACCGAAGGCAAAGGAGTTGCTCATCAGATAGCGAGGTGCAATGGACGTCAGGCGATTGGCCGGGGTCACCCAATTCAGGGCGGGCAATTGGGGATCCGGTTGGCCGTCCCAGACGTGAGGCGGCAGGGCGTGCTCGCGATTGCCTGCACTCAGGCTCAACCAGCAGAACGCCGCTTCCAGAGCGCCGGCCGCCCCGAGGGTGTGGCCGGTCATGGGTTTGGTCGACGAACACGGCACACCCGCCGGGAACAACGTCGCCACCGCCAGGCTTTCCATGGCGTCGTTGTGTTGGGTGGCGGTGCCGTGCAGGTTCAGGTAATCGATCTGTTGCGGTTGCAGATTTGCTTGGTTCAAGGCTTTGCGCATCGCTTGCAGGGCGCCACGGCCGGTCGGTTCCGGTGCGGAAATGTGATGTGCATCGGAGCTGGCGCCACTGCCGAGCAGGGCAATCGGCTGGCTGTCGCCGACATTTTTGCTCATCAAAAACAGCACCGCCGCTTCGCCAATGTTGATGCCGTTACGGTTCACCGAAAACGGGTTGCAGCGTTGTCCGGACACCGCTTCCAGCGCCGAGAACCCATTGAGGGTCAGCCTGCACAGGCTGTCGACGCCGCCGCACAGCACCGCATCGCAAATGCCCAGGTCCAACAGTCGCTGAGCACTCATCAACGCCCGGGCGCTGGAGGTGCAGGCCGTGGAAATCACATAGGCCGGGCCGCTCAGTTGCAGCCAGTCGGCGAGGAAGTTCGCCGGGGCGCCGAGTTCCTGTTGCTGATAGTCGTAATCGGCCGGGAACTGATGCTCGCGAATGTAATGGGCCAGGCCGCTGCTGGCTTCGTCGATGCCGGAGGTGCTGGTGCCCAGAACGATACCGATGCGGTCGCGGCCGAAAGTCTGGATTGCCTGGTCGATGTCTTCGCGAATTTGCAGCGCGGCTTCCAGCAGCAATTGATTATTGCGGGTGTCTTGCGGCGCAAGCTCAGCCGGGATCGGCGCCAGTTCGCCGCGAACCGCGGCCACGGGCAATGACCGTTCCGCCACCCAGCCGGCCTCATTACGCATGCCCGAACAGTCACCGGCAAACAGGTTGCGGGTGACTTCGGACTTGTCACGGCCCAGGGCGCAGATCACCCCGAGGGCATTCAGGTAGGCCGTCATGGCGTGTCCCCGCTGAGTGGCGTGACTTGATATTTCGGGCCTTTGGGCAGGTTCAATTCAAAGCTCATGGGTTGTGAGTAGCGGACTTCCCAGTGCGCTGGCAAGGACCGTTGCGAGCCATGCTGCCACGCGGCGGGATAATTGCCCGACAGTTCATCTTTGGGGGTCAGCGCAAACAGCAGCGCGGCGAACAGCTCTCGCGCTTCCGGATTGGGCGGCAGCAGACCGTCAGCCTGCCACTCGCCATCGACCAGTTTCTGGCGTGCCTGTGGAATGCCCAGCAAGTCCATCATCGACCAGCGAATGCCAGGGCCTTCACGCTGGATCACCAGCACCCAGTCCTGACGTTGGTCGGCCACCAGGCGCTGGATGTGCAATTGCAGCGGCAACGACAGGTTCGGGGTTTGCTCGGGCAGCGGCGCCCGGCTGGCGCAGGCGCTCAGCAACAGGACCGCGCCTAGCAGCAGAAATCTCAGAATGTTTGCAGTCCCTGTGGGAGCGGCGGTGCGGCGATCCGACTTGCTCGCGAATGCGTCGGCACATCCAACACTATTGTTGACTGACACACCGCTTTCGCGAGCAAGTCGGATCGCCGCACCGCCGCTCCCACAGGGTTTAGCGTGAGTAAACATCACACAGCACCTTCAAGGGGTTTGCGCGCGACCACATTGACCAGGGTTTCTTCCCGTTGGCCAAAGGGCTTTGGCCGGCGCAGACCCAAGCGTTCAAACAGGCCGAAATCCTTGGCGCGGCTCCACCACAAGTATGGATAAGACACGTTTTGCGGGCCGAGTTCGAAACCCTGCTGGCGAATCATGTCCAGATACCCGGCGGCGCTCTTTTGCACGTGCATCGGGTGGCGGAACAACCAGCGAATCACCCAGGTATCAATGTAAGCCTCGGTGGATTCGGCGAACAGCAGATAGCCACCGGGCTTGAGCACGCGGTAGAACTCGGCCAGTGCCTGTTCCTGCTGCACCAGATGATGGAAGGTCTGGTGACAGAACAGCAGATCGACGCTGGCGTCCGGGACGTTGATACTCGCGCAGTCGCTGCCGGTCAACTCAACGGCCATGCCCTGACGGACGGCTTCTTCGCCGGCCAGCTTCAGGCTGTGAGGGTCAGCGTCCAGACCGATCAGGCGCTGGGGGGCAAAGGTCTGACGCAGGTATTGGAACGACTTGCCCTGACCACAACCGGCATCCAGCAGCACTGGGTTGCTCGGCGGTGTTTCGCTGAACAGGCTACGCAAATCGCTGATTGCCACTCGCAGAACATGGTGCTGCCAGGTGTGGCTGCGCAGGAACCAGAGACCAAAGCGGGTTTCTTCGACGTAAGTGTCGCTCAAGTAGCTCATGTGGCGTCCTTTGCACAGAGCTCCGAGAGCATCCGCAGCCGGCGTTTGGGTTCGGCAACGAACGGATTGCGCTCGTCCCAGGCATACCCGGCCAGAATCGAGCTGATCATGCGGCGAATATCGGGCGAGCCGCCCACGTGATAAATCACGTCCTGGAACGTCCCGGCGTACCAGCCTTCGACGTAGCAACGGAACGTGTCGACGCCGCGCTTGAGCGGGATGGCGAACTCAGTCTGCCAATCGACACTTTCGCCTTGCAGTTGGCGATGCAGAACCCCGGCGGCCATGCTCGCCGAGCGCATGGCGATGGTCACGCCGGAGGAGAACACCGGGTCGAGAAATTCCGCCGCGTTGCCGAGCAGGGCAAAGCCTGGCCCGTGGAGGGTTTTGACGTTGGCCGAGTAACCGCCAATGGTTCGAGCAGGCGTATCCCACACGGCGTTGTTCAACACACCGGCCAGGCTTGGGGTTTCAGCGATAAACCCACGCAGGCACTCGTCCAGATTCCCCATGCGGCCTTCGAAGTGTTCGGCTGCCGCGACCACGCCCACCGAGCAACGGCCGTTGCTGAACGGGATGGTCCAGAACCAGATATCGCGGTGGATCGGATGGGTGGTGATGAGGATTTTTTCCCGCTCGAAGGTCGGGCTGTCGATGTGGTCTTCGACGTGGGTGAACACGGCCTGGCGCACCGGGAAATCCGACGGCGCCTCAAGGTCGAGCAAGCGCGGCAACACGCGGCCGTAGCCGCTGGCATCCAGCACGAAATCGGCTTCGACGCGGTACTGACTGCCGTCTTCGCGAAGCACATCGAGCTGCGGTTTCGGCAGGGTGAAATCGACGCTGACGATGGCTTCGCCGTAACGAACGTCGACGCCTTGCAACTCGGCTTGATCGGCCAGCAGCTTGTCGAAATCGGCACGCAGGACCTGGAAGGTGGTCGGCTTGCCGTTGCTGAACGTCTCGCCGAAATCAAAGGCGCTGTATTGCTCGCCCCAAGCGAATGCCGCACCGTTTTTCAACTGGAATCCGGCGGCGTTCACCGCCTCGAGCATGCCGGCTTCTTCGACGAAATCCAGGCAGTGGGACAGCAGGCTTTCACCGATGGAAAACCTTGGGAAATGCTGGCGCTCGATCATCAATACGTCGTGACCTTTGCGCTTGAGCAACGCGGCGGCGATGGCGCCCGACGGACCTGCACCGATAACCACGACCTGGCGATGTTCCATTTCAACTGTTGGCACGGGGGCTCCTTGCCGGGACGGCGATGTTCAGAGGGGTTCGGTGCATACCGGCGAGTGCCGGCAGCAGTGTCGCGATCAGGCCCATCACCATCAGCGCGAAGTACAGCGCCGGGCTGATGAGTTGTTGTTGCAGCAGCAGGTTGAGAAAGACGATCTCGCTCAAGCCACGAATGTTCAGCAAGACACTTTCCCGCCAGCGACTGGCGCCTTCAAACGAGGCGCCGGCCCAGCCGAGGCCCAGCCAGTTGCCCAGCAGTTTACTGGCAATCGGAAACAGCAGCAGTGCGGCCAGTTGCACCCAGCCGAGGCTGGCCATGGCCGCGTGGACGTTGATTTGCACGATGCCGAACGTGAGGATCAGCGGGATCGCGATATACGTCTGCAAGTGACTCATCCAGATCACCGGCAACGGCAACACCAGCGGCACTTTGAGCGCAGCCATCCACAGCAGGTAACCGATGCCGAAAATCAACGCATTGAGCTTGAAGTGTTCCGCCACCACCAGCAGTGCGAAGAAGCAGCCGCTGTGCAGCAACGGTTGGCGCAAGCGGAGCAGACGCAGCAGCAACGGCAGGCAAGCGCCGGCCAGCGGTAGCAAGAGGCTGCTCAGGTGCAGGCTGCCTTGGGCGATGGCGAACAGGGTCCAGCAGGTGAGGTCGATGAGGATGGCGGTCTGCACCAGTCGCCGGGTGGCGGCAGGCGGGTATTTGATGTGCCGCAGGTACAGATACAACACCGGAATCGCGGTGATGGCGAACAGCAGGCCGACGGCCAGGGAACTGATCCAGGGTTGCGGCGGTAACAGCCACACTGCAGTCGCGAGGCCGCAGGCAAATGGAATGCAGAAACTCGGCAGGGCGATTTTCAGGCTCTGACGGTCGAGTCGCAGGTCGATCACGTCACTGAGAATGTGCCCCAGCAACAAGGCAAAGCCCAGGCTGTAGAGGTTTTTCAGCCAGGCCGGCGCGACCAGCGCGGCGCCGCTCAATTGCCACTGGGGTTCGATCCAGAAGTACATCAGCAGCGGCAGGCCGAAGGTGGCCAGCAGCAACTGGCTGACAATCGGGATCACGCCGAAGTGACGACCGACACGGGTGGCCACGGCGAACAGCGCCAGGGCCATGACCCAGAACACGGCGATCATCATGTGGCTGACTCCGCGACCGGGGCGGCGTGAATCTGGCGTCCGGCCCACGGCGCAAGGATGAAGCTGAAGGCCAGCCCCAGGCTCACCGACAGACCGAAGTTGCTCACAGCCGGCGTGCTGGACACCGCCAGCAAACCGAACGACAGCCAGGTGGTCAGCGCCGCCAGCAAGGTGCCCAGCAGGCTCACGGCAGCGCCGCCGACCTGCTCGCGCATGAGGATCGCGTAATCGACGCTGATGGCCGTCACCAGCAGCAGGCCGAACAGGCTGAACAGCGTCAGTGGTTGCCCCAGCCAGCCGAGACTGGCCAGGCTGCACAGCGCGGCCAGCAGCGGCAGGGCGACGATCCGCAGCGCGCCGCCGAAGCCGAACGGCAGGATCAGCACCAGCACGATCAGCGCACAGGAAGCGAGTTTCAACTCTGCGGCGCTGATCTGGGTGTCGGCGAACACCTTGTTCAACTCACCGAGGCGATCCACCAATTCTACGCCCGGCAAATCCAGCGCCTGGACTCGCAGCAGAGAAGGGTTGTTCAACCCTTGCAGACTGACCATCGCCGCTACGCCGTTATCGGTCGGTCCCAGCCACAGCGCGCGATAGGGTTCCGCCAACGGACCGACCAGCGCCGCGTCGATGTCTTCGGTGGGCAGTGCCTGCAATTTCGTGAGCTCTGCTTGCAGCGCCTCGGCCGGTACACCGACATCGAGCAGCGGCTGCCAGAACTGCGGCAACTTGTTCAGCGCTTCACGCACTTTCCGCTGTTCGCTGGGTTGGCTGACCAATTGATTGAGCGACAGATAACCCTGGAGTTTTTCCAGGTTGACCAACTGATCCAGTCGCTCGCTCAGCGCGGTTTGGCGTTCCAGCAGTTGCTGCTGATTGGCGGCGCGCACCAGGAAGAACTGGCTGGTGGGTTGATAGCCGGTGATGCGTGCAATGGTTTGTGCTTCGTCAGTCAGTTGCTGCGGTGCGCCGACCCACTGGCGAATGTCGTTTTTGGTGTCGAGCTGCAACAGGCCGCCCACACAAAAGGCAATCAGCAGCGCCAGCAGCACCGGCGTACTCGCGAGTTTGAGCAGCGCTTCACGGCGACCCAGCAAAAACTCGGACACCCGCAGCGGCCACTGCGCTGGACGCAGGTCTGTGCCCTTGAGCAGTGCCGGCAGCAGGCACACGGCGGACAAATAAGCGCCGAGCAGACCGGCGGCAGAGAACACGGCAATCTGGGTCAGCGCCGGGAACGGTGTCCAGGCCAGGGCCAGGTAACCGATGCAACTGGTGATCAGGCTCAGCGTCAGGCCTGGCAACGTCAGGCGCAGGGCCGGCCAACTGTGCCAGGGTTTCAGGCTCCAGCTCTTGGACAGGTAATGCAGCGGGTAATCGACCGCCACGCCGATCAGGCTCGAACCGAGCACCAGCGTCATCACATGCATATGGCCGAACAGCGCCACGCAGGCCACCGCGCCGAAGAGCATGCCGACCAGCACCGGGACGAAGGCCAGCAACACCCGCCAGCGCCGGAAGGCCAGCAGCAACAGCAATAGAATGCCCACCGTGGCGCCACCACCGACCCAGGTCATCTCCCGGGTGGCTTGCTTTTGCCCACTGGCCGCATAGAGCAAGCCGCTGGCGGCAAGCAATTGAACGTTTGCCTGGGCGGCTTCTTCACGGCTGTGCTGGAGCAGGTCGGTCACTTGCAGCGGCAGGTTCATGTCGAAGGCGTTGCCCGTGGTGCGCGAGCGCAGCAACACCCAACTCTTGCCGTCGGCATCGGCGACCAGCGCACCGCTGCCGATGTCCAGTTGCACCGAACCGTGCTGCGGCTGGCTGTTCTGGATGCGTCCGGTCAGGCCCAGCCAGTCATCCTGACTCGGCACCAGGCTGAAACCGGTGAAAGGGTCGAACAGCGCTTGTACTCGCTGCTGGATAAAGGCGTCGGGGTGCTCGATCAGTTGCTGCCGGTCAGCCGCTGAGAGCATCGCCAGTCGGCCATTGAGCAATTGCGTGCGCAGCGCCGGCAAGTCGGCTTGCAGGTTCCACTGGACCTTTTCGAACAAGCCGCTGGCCTGCCACTGCTCGCCCAGTTTCTGCGCCATCGCGACCGCTTGCTGGCGATCGGTGTGGCCGACCAGCACCAGCATTTCGCGGTTCAGCGGTTCTTGCATGCGTTGTTCTGCGCGCAGTTCCAGCGCGTCTGGCGCCGTGCCCGGCACCAGTTCCATCAGGTTGGCCGACAGCGGGGCGCCGTCACGCCATTGCCAACCGGCGAGCGCGAGCACCGCCAGCAGCAGGATCAGAAACAGCCGCGGAAGACTCCGTTCACTCGGCAAAGTCATGTTGCTCCGCATCGCTCAACGGTTGGGCGCTGGTGCTGTCCTGCATGCGCAAGAGGGTGCTGTCACCCTGAGTTTCGAGCAGCTCGATGCTGTGCACCAGTTCGCCGCCGGTGATGTTGATCTGAGTGAACACCTGCTTGAGCAGCATGGAGCGCGGGGTCAGCGTCAGTTTCCAGTTCTGCGCATCGCCGTTCAGTGAAAGCTCGAAATCCCGTTGCAGCCCGCTGCTGTCGCCTTGCAGTACGGCGAGGAACAAACGGTTCTGCTCGGCGCCGGCACTCTTGCTCGGCAGCATTTGCCAACCGTTGGCGTCTCGCCGGGCAATGCCTTTGTCGCTGATGCGATAATCCTGTTGCAGCGGGGTTTTCAGCAGCCAGAGCAAACCGTGGTTTTTAGCGAGGACGAAAGTGCCCTTGCTGGTCAGCGGCTGGGGCAGGGCGCGCAGGTGTTTTTCCTGGATGAAGTTGCCGTGGATCACATCAGGCTTGGCCAGTTGATCGCTGAGCTGTTGCAAATCAAAAGCCTGCGCCAACGAAGTAAATCCCAGCGCCATCACGAACAGGTAGCAGCTGCCGAGCCCGCGAGGCTGCGTTCGGCGGCGAAGCCGTCGTAAAACCTGAACTTGCGGTGCATCAGGAGAAATGCAGGGCGATTGCTGCGCAATCGAACGCAGGCTTCGCCAGCTGCTACAGAGGGTTTTCAGCAGGGTCATGCGAGCATCCTTTCAACAGCGTCGGTGAAGACCTTGGGTGAGGCCAGCTGCATTTCGCGGCTGCTCATGTCGACGGCGACCTGCACGGAGCTGGCGCGGGTCAAGCGTTCGCCGGTTTGCAGATCGCTGATCAGGTAGCTGATCTTCAGACGGTTCTCCCATTCCACCAGATTGGCGCGCACGTTGAGCTTTTGGCCGAACACGGCGCCGCGCACATAACGCAGTTGCAGATCGATCACTGGCCACGCGTAGCCAGACTCGACCATGGCCGTGTAGTTGTGGCCGATCTTGTCCAGCAGCGCGCAGCGGGCGACTTCCAGGTATTTGATGTAATGGCCATGCCAGACGACGTTCATGGTGTCGACATCAAAGAACGGCACGAGGATTTCCGTATCGGTGTGAAGCACTCCCTTGCTACGCATGCAGCCTCCAGTGTTGCTCGGCAATTCGCTTCAGGCACAGGCGCAGTTCACCTTCCAGCGCGCGGTCTTCGATGACCGGCGGGAAGTCTTTCGCCAACTCTTCGTGCATGGCGGCCAGTGCTGGCGGCAATGGGCGTGCATCCTCGGCCTTGCTGCGCAGCCAGACGCCTTGGTTGGCGGCCAGCAGGGTGGCAGCGGCGACCTGTTCGGTCAGCTCCAGCACGCGAATCGCATCGCGGGCAGCGATGGTGCCCATGCTCACTTTGTCCTGGTTGTGGCACTCGGTGGAGCGCGAGAAGACGCTGGCCGGCATGGTGTTTTTCAGCGCTTCGGCGGTCCAGGCACTGGTGCCGATCTGCACGGCTTTGAAGCCGTGGTTGAGCATTGCGCGATCCGCGGTGGCGCCGGACAGGTTGCTCGGCAAGCCGTGGTTGTAACGCTCGTCCACCAGCAAGGCGAGTTGACGATCGAGCAGGTCGGCGACGTTGGCCACCAGGTTTTTCAGGCTGTCCATGGCGAACGCAATGTGGCCGCCGTAGAAGTGCCCGCCGTGTAGCACGCGCTCGGCTTCGGCGTCGATGATCGGGTTGTCGTTGGCGCTGTTGAGCTCGATTTCGATGAACGAGCGCAGCCAGTTCAGACTGTCGGCCAGCACGCCGAGGACGTGGGGCGCGCAACGCAGGGAATAACGGTCTTGCAGGCGATGCAGTGGCGCGGTCGGCGCGTCGATCGCCAGATCCTTGCGCAGCCACGCGGCGACTTGCATCTGCCCCGGATGCGGTTTGGTGGCGAACAGGCGCTCGTCGAAGTGCTCGGGGTTGCCTTGCAGGGCGACCACGTTCAACGCGGTGATGCGCGTGGCCAGTTGCAGCAGGTAATCGGCGCGGGCGTAGGCCAGGCACGCGAGGCCAGTCATGACGGCGGTGCCGTTCATCAGCGCCAGCGCTTCTTTCGGGCGCAGAACCAGCGGCTCCCAACCCAGTTCACGGTGCACGTCGGCCGCTTGCCAGCGTTCACCCCGGAACATCACTTCACGCTCGCCGGACAAGGTCGCGGCGACATAGGACAGCGGCGTCAAATCACCGCTGGCGCCCACCGAGCCTTCTTCCGGGATCAGCGGCAGAATGTCGTGTTCGAGGAAGGCTTGCAGGCGCTCCAGCAGTTCCACACGCACCCCGGACACGCCGTGGCACAGCGACTGCAAACGTGCCGCCAGCACCGCGCGAGTGGCCTGAGCGTCGAGCAGTTTGCCCAGGCCGCAGCCGTGGAACGTGTACAGATGACGGGGCAATGCCTCGACGTGATGCAGCGGTACCGCGACTACGCAAGAATCGCCGTAACCGGTGGTCACGCCGTAGATCACGCCTTCCTTGTCCAGCAGGGAGTCCAGGAATCGCGCACCCTTGGCGATACGCTCGCGGTACGCAGGGTCGCTTTGCAACTGCGTCGGCACCTGACGGTTGGCCAGGGCCAGCACGTCTTCGATGCGCAAAGGGAGTTCGCCGAAGGTTACCGGCTCAAGCGTTGGCGTCGTCATCGGTCTTCCAGAAAGGGTAAAAGTTGAACCATTGTTGGGGCGCTTCAAGGCAATAGTGACCCAAGCGTTCGGCATAGCGGGAGGCCCACTGATGAATGACCTGCTCGCGGTCGCTGCGCTTCCACACCACGGCCTCGGCGAACGGTTCGAGGGTCAGTCGATAGTCGCCCGTCGGTTTCTTCAGGCACAGCATCAGGTTGATCGGGCATTTCAGCAGACCGGCCAGCAACCATGGCCCCTGCGGGAACGCGGCTTGATGGCCGAGGAAGTCCACCGTCACGCTGCGGCCGCCGTGCAGCGGCACGCGATCGCCGGCAATCGCCAGCCACTCGCCGCGCTCCAGGCGTTCATGGAGTTGCAGCATGATCAGCGGGTCCAGCTCGCTGACCTGAATCAGTCGCAAATTGGTCGCGCCGGCTTCGCCGAGCAAGCGGTTGAATTGCTCGGCGTGCTTGGTGTGCACCAGCACGTTCATCGTGACTTTTTCACCGATCTCCGCCAGCGCGCGGCACACCTCGAGATTGCCCAGGTGCGCGCCCACCAGCATCTGCCCGCGGGTGCCGCGCAGTTGATTGCGCAGCAAGGCCGGGTCGATGATTTCGATCTGCTCGATGCTCAACTTGCCGTTCCAGACGTCGAGCTTGTCGAGCATGGAGTCGGCGAAGGCCATGAACTGGCCGAACACTCGCCAATGGGTCGGGCGCAATTCATTGCGACCACTCCAGTCGGCGAGCCTCTGCTGGTATTGCCAGGCGCTGTGACGGGCACTGCGACCGAACAGGAAAAAGTACAGAACGATGCCGTACAGCAACGGGCTCAACACCCTGCGCCCGAGTACTTTGGCGCAGAACGCGGTGAACTTCATCAGCCAGAAGCTGCCGCGCTCCTGGCGGTCAGCCCAGTGTTCCGTGTCTGTGCTCATGCTCGCCACCGTCGCCAGAGAATCACTGGCGCCCGCAGCAACATGCCGAAGAACAACCGGGTGTGCATGCTCGTAATCAGCACGTTGTCGTGGAACAGGCGGAAATGCGAGACGCCATCCAGTGGGTAATGGACGTTGGTTTGCAGCCATTGCATGGGGAGATTGCGCCAGGCCAGTCGCACGAGAATGTCCGAGTCGAAGTCCATGCGCTTGCCGATCTTCGCCGAATCGATCAGCGCCAGGGTCGGTGGTAACGGATAGACGCGAAAGCCGCACATGGAATCGCGAATCTGCAACGACAGGGTGTTGATCCAGACCATGACGTGAGTCAGGTAACGGGCGTACAAGCGACCTTTCGGCACGCTGGCGTCGTATCGCGGATAGCCGCAGATCACCGCCTCGGGATGGGCGCGTGACAGTTCAATGAAAGTCTGGACGTCTTGCAGGTCATGCTGACCGTCGGCGTCCACCTGCAAGGCATGGCTGAAGCCCAGGCGCGAGGCTTCGCGAAACCCGGTCATGACCGCGCCACCCTTGCCCTGGTTGGCGCCGAGTCGGATCAGGAACACCTTGTCGCGCAGGGCCAGTTGATCGAGCACCTTTGCGCAGGCCGGGCTGCTGGCATCGTCCACCAGAATGCACGGCAGGCCGCTGGCGAGTACCGCATCGACCACCGTGGTGATGGCGGTTTCGTGGTTGTAGACCGGGATGATTGCGCAGGGGTTATGCATGTTGGCTCACACCTGAAAGACCGAGGTGCCTGCTTCGCGAGCAAGCCCGCTCCCACACTGGATCTCTGTTAAACACGAATCCCCTGTGGGAGCGGGCTTGCTCGCGAATGAGTGCGCAGCACTCACCAAGGTTATGCATCGCCTGCAGCCTCCAGCAAGATCCGCCCACTGGAGCAGGTCGCGGACTCGTTGCGATAGGTGAAATACAACTTGCTGCGCGTCGGATCGAAGCGCAGGTGCAGTTGGACTTCATCGCCAGGGCGCACCAGCTGTTGGAATTTCAGCACTTCCATGCCGGCGAATTTTGCCGGCAGGTCCATCAATTGCTGGCCCAGGGTGAGTGCCCACTCTACTTGCACCACACCGGGCAATACCGGCGCCTGAGGGAAGTGGCCGCTGAAGTAGGCGAGGTCGGGTGGTACCGCCAGTTGCAGGCTCCATTCGCCATCGACTTCGACCTGATCCAGCACTTCCGGCGCCTTTGGGCGCGGTGCCAGCAGCAGGGCTTCAACGGTGGCCTGGGGCAGTTTGCCCTGAGCGTTCAGCGGCAGTTGCCGCAGCAGGCGCCAGCGTCGTGGCAACGCCAGGGCTTCGCAATGCTGGCTCAAATGCTGACGCAGTTCTTGCGTGAGGGTGCGTCGACCCTGATTGCGCAAGGCATGCAGGCCTGACTCGGTCAGCACCAGCAGCGCGCCCAACGAAGCGCGGTTTTCCTGAACCACGCCAAGACGCGCTTCGGCGACCCAGTCGTGGGCCATTAGGGCCTGTTCCAGCATTGGTAGAGAGATACGTTTTTCTTCCAGTTTGACGATCCGGTCCAGCCGTCCGAGCAGTTCGAATCGGCCGTCGGCAGCGATTCGCGCGGCATCCGCGGTGTGTTCGATGTGCCCGGGCGGCAAGTATGGCGAGGCAATGAGCAGCGCACCGTCGCTGTCCTGGCTCAACTCGATATCAGCAAAGGGCTGCCAGAGCGCGTGGCCCTGACGCCAGGCGATGCCGCCGGTTTCCGAGCTGCCGAGGATTTCTGTCGGCCATTGCTGCAGGCGTTGCTGAAGGCTTTGCGCGGCCTCGGCCGGCAAGGCGCCGCCGGAGGAAAATACTCGGCGAACTGCACTTAATGCGGGCCAGTCGAGGTTGTCGCTCATGCGCTTGAGCAGCGCCGGGCTGGCGACCCAGGCGAACACCGGGTGTTCGCGGCTGGCGCGCTGCAGGTCTTCAGGGAAGGCCAGCTGCTTGCGCACAAACGAGCGTCCGGCGCACAGCGGCCACAGCACTCGAAACAACAATCCGTAAATATGCTGAGTGGCGACGCTGCCGATGATGCAAGCCGCGCCAAGATCGGCGCCCCACAGCAGTTCCAGCGCTTCGACTTCATTGGCCAGTTGGCGCAGGGTTTTGTCGATGCGCTTGAGCTCGCCACTGGAGCCGGACGTGCACAGGCTCAGCGAACAGCGATCCAAATCCAGCGCGGCCGCCATCAACGGCGGATGCCGG
Source organism: Pseudomonas sp. Root329 (assembly GCF_001424925.1). Taxonomy (NCBI): domain Bacteria; kingdom Pseudomonadati; phylum Pseudomonadota; class Gammaproteobacteria; order Pseudomonadales; family Pseudomonadaceae; genus Pseudomonas; species Pseudomonas sp. Root329. The sequence goes on from NZ_LMCV01000008.1 coordinate 115,559, forward strand.
TAATCGCTCAGGTGTGCGTCATCGGCCTGATCAGTCAGCCACAGATCGACTTCGGTCGACCAGCGCTGGCGAGTCTGGGCTTGCAGGTCTGCGGGCAGCAGCACGCTGACCCCGGCGCGCCAGGCACCCAGCAGGGCAATCGCCAGGTCGGCGGCGTCCTCAAGGTGCACGGCAATGCGCCGCACCCCCTGGGCTTGCAGGCCCGCGGCGAGGCTCAACGCCTGTTCGCAAAGCTGTGCGTGATTCAGTGTCGGTTCGGCCGTCACGGCACGTTCCGGTTGAGCCTTGAGCAACAGGTGCTCAAGTTTTATCCAATTCATGGGTGGCCTCGTACCCGTTGTCGTATCAGCCATTCAATGGCAAACAGCAGGCCCATCAATCCGTAGGAAATCAGGCCGGTGTACAACATCCACCAACTCAGCGGCGCCCAGAGGGTCAGGGCGGCGGCGAGCAAACCGTTAAAGAAGAAAAACACGCACCAGACGATCGTCACCTGGCGGGTATAAACAATCGCCTTGGCCGGCAATTGCGGTTCACGCAATCGCGCCAGGCGTTCGATGATCGGCGGGCCAACGATCAAGCTCAGGCCAAACAGTCCGAGCATGAACGCGCTGATCAGCACCGGGTACCAGCGCAGCAACAGCGGGCTGTCGAACAGTGCCAGCAACAGGCAAAAAGTGATCGCAGTGATCGCCATCCACAAACTGCCGGGCTTGCGCGTACCGAGTAGTGCCCGGGCCAGCCACAGGCTGCCCAGCAGCAGACCAAACTGCCACGGCGCGAAATGTTCCATGCCGAAATACACCGCGAAGGGGTACAGCAGGCCCGCCAGCAGCAGGCCGAGGCCGATCAGTCGGCTCATGCGGCCGGCTGAACCAGGCGGTAGACCGCCTCGACCACATCGCTGACGGTACGCACCGATTTGAACTCTTCGGCAGCGATTTTTTTGCCGGTCTGGCGTTTGATGTGATCGATCAGGTCGACCGCGTCAATGCTGTCGATTTCCAGGTCCTGATACAGGTTGGATTCGAGGCTTACGCGCTCGGGGTCCAGCTCGAAGAGTTCGACCAGAGCATCGCGCAGGGTGTTGAAGATGTCGTCACGAGTTTGCATGGTCCGGTCTCAAGCTGCCTGTTTTGCAGTGACGAACGCCGCAAGGCTCGCCACGTTGCTGAAGTGATTGCGGGTGTCTTTGGCGTCGGCGTCGATTTTGATGCCGTACTTTTTCTGGATGGCCAGGCCGAGTTCCAGGGCGTCTACCGAATCCAGGCCCAGGCCTTCGCCGAACAGCGTCTGGTCGTCGCCGATGTCTTGTGCGCTGATGTCTTCAAGGCCCAGGGCGTCGATGATCAGTTCTTTGATTTCACGGTGTAGATCGCTCATCTTCGGCGAGCTCCTTAATATAGTAATGATGCAAATAGTCATTGAGCTTGCGCGAGGCCTGAGGAGCAGGGCCCAGCGATGCGAAGGCTTGTGGGTCTATATCGGCCCCGACACGGAAACTGAAGTGCACACGGCGTTTTGGGATCCGATACCAGGGCTCGGCCTTGGTCAACGTGGTCGGGCTGACCTTGATGATCACCGGGGTGAGGATTTTCGCACCCCGCAGAGCGATTGCCGCAGCACCCCGATGGAAGGCTGGCGCCTGACCGGGCTGAGTGCGGGTGCCTTCAGGAAAAATGATCAGGGTCTGGCCGCTTTTCAGCGCGTCGGCAGCGGCATCGAGCATGTCCATGCTGCCGTCGTTGCTGATGTATTCGATGCAGCGCAGCGGGCCGCGGGTAAAAGGGTTCTCCCAGAGACTTTTCTTGACCACGCAGTTGGCGTGGCGCACCAGACCGATCAGGAACACCACATCAATCAGCGACGGGTGATTGGCAATGATCATTTGCCCCGGTCGACCGAGTTTTTCGGCGCCCTGGATGTCGTAAGTCAGCACGCCGGAGCGAGCCATGAATCGCACAAAAAACCAGAACAGACGGGCGACGGTGTGCCGCGCTCGCCGCCGATGTGTCAGGGCATCGCCGGGCAGGCAGTTCAGTAGCGGGAAAACCACAAGCCGCAGGCACAGCCCGCCCAACCCGAACAGGGTGAAGCTTGCGGCGGTAGCCAGCAGGCGCCAGTAATAGGCGTCGCGGTTTTTTTCGGTTACAGGTTGCGTTGCCAGGTCCATACACGATTTTTCCAGGCATGTTGGCAGGTTGTCTGCTGGCCGAGCAGGGTACTCAATAGGTTCAGGGCATGGGGCCAGTGGGCTTTGGACAACTCATCCGAGCCGCTGTTCAGGGACAGCTGCCAGTCGTTGCCGGGAGTGATCAACAGGCCGGCCGCGTAAGGGAACGGCACGTCGTCGATCCAGGTCGAGTAGGCTTCGGGCGGTTGCTCTTCGGTGACGATCAGCAGTACCGCGGGAGCGCCCTCGGAAAGTAAAGCCGCGGCCTCTAGCATGCCGTGTTCAAGGCCATCGCCGGCTGCAGCGAGGGCCGTCATTTCGCTGGTTTCGCCGCGCATGATCGACCACAGGCCGATGATCGCGTTGTGCACGGACAGGCTGAATTGAGTCGGCGACAGCGGTTGATCGGCAGCCAGATCGCTGAGGATATCGAAAGTGCGCGGGGTTTCGCCGTGGCGAGAAATAAAGACCAACGGTAGGTCCTGGCGGCCATCAGCCAAAGGCCAGCCGACACTGAACGCCATCCGCGCCAGACGACTGAGTCGCCGGCGCTGCATGGCCGGCAGAAACGAGACGTCGGGGGCGGCATCGCTGCTCGCAAGCACGACCGGTTGTCGGCTCCAGGCCTGCCAATCGTCCACGCTTTCGAGCCCAGGGGCCCACGCGCGCCATTGGGCGATGTTGAAATTGATCACAGGCATTCATCCCGCCCTTGCGGGCTTCTTTGATGCGTCGAGTTCGCAAAGACCGCAGCTGAGCTTACGTTGCGCATTGCGCCGAGTGGCGCGCATTATCCCGGTGCTGCGGACGTGTAGCAAATGCTGGTTACATTTTGCTCAGCGAAATGTACTGGTTGGTCCGCGAAAAACTGTCGTATGGCCATTATCCACGTCGTGGTGGGCATGTCTGTCGGCACTGGTTGTTTTTTTATTGAGAGATTGCCGCTGACTGTGTAGTCCCGCTGCCGGCGAGGTAGCTAAGCGGCGCCGTGGACTACTACACTCGGTCATTCTTTGATACACGGAGGTTTTGACATGCGGCGCGTGGTGTTCAATCAGAAAGGTGGCGTAGGCAAATCCAGCATTGCCTGTAATCTGGCAGCGGTCAGTGCCAGCGAGGGTTATCGCACGCTGTTGGTGGATCTCGATGCCCAGGCCAACTCCACTCAGTACCTGACGGGGCTCACCGGTAATGACATTCCGATGGGCATTGCCGACTTTTTCAAACAGACCCTGTCTTCCGGACCGTTCTCGAAGAAAAACCAGGTCGATATCTACGAAACCCCGTTCGACAACCTCCACGTCATCACTGCTACTGCCGAGCTGGCTGACTTGCAGCCCAAGCTTGAGGCCAAACACAAGATCAACAAGCTGCGCAAATTGCTCGAGGAACTGGACGGCGATTACGACCGGATCTATCTCGATACTCCGCCAGCGCTGAATTTTTACGCGGTATCTGCGTTGATTGCCGCTGATCGTGTACTGATTCCCTTCGATTGCGACAGCTTCTCGCGTCAGGCGCTGTACGGCCTGTTGGCGGAAATCGAAGAATTGAAGGACGACCACAACGAAGGACTGGAAGTCGAAGGTATTGTCGTTAACCAGTTCCAGGCTCGCGCCAGTCTGCCCCAGCAAATCCTCGACGAACTGATCGCCGAAGGACTGCCGGTATTACCGGTGTACCTGGGCAGCTCGGTGCGCATGCGTGAATCCCACCAGGCCAACACACCGCTGATCCACCTCGACCCGCGTCATAAGCTGACGCAGCAATTCGTCGATCTGCACAACTTCCTCGAAAACGCCTGATTCCAACAGGTGACCCATGGACCCATGTGGGAGCGGGCTTGCTCGCGAAGGCGGTGTGTCAGTCGACATCAACATTGACTGTCACACCGCCTTCGCGAGCAAGCCCGCTCCCACATGGGGTTCAGGGGTGATTTCGGCATCGGCGTCAGATCCCTTGGCTACGTAACCAGCTCATCAATTGCGGTAACGGGAAGGCGCCGCTCTGTCGTGCCACTTCCCGACCGTTCTTGAACAGAATCAGACTCGGGATCGAACGGATCCCCAGCTGCGCCGACAGCTGCTGGTTTGCCTCGCTGTCCAGCTTGGCCAGTCGACACTTGCCTGCCAATTGCACCGCCGCCTGCTCGAACACCGGCGCAAACGACTTGCACGGCCCACACCACTCCGCCCAAACGTCCACCAGCAGCGGCAGATCGCCTTTGATCTGGCTGGCGTAATCGCTTTGCTTCAGTTCGAAGGGTTTATTCAGCAGGACTTCGGCTTTGCAGCGGCCGCATTTTGGATGGTCGTTGAGGCGTTCGGCGGGGATGCGGTTGAGGCCGTTGCAGTGGGGGCAGGGGATGAGGAGTGGGTCGGTCATGGTTGGCTCTTCAAAAGTTGGCAGTCGATGCGATGGATCTGGAGGCAAAGCCCCCGTTTATCAAGGCAGAGATCTGTAGGCAGGAGCCTTCTGCAATTGGAGAGGCGACCTACAGGTTGTCGATCATAGGCGACTATATTGAAGCCTATGACCGCGCGCACCGATCAAGGCCAATTTGAAATATTCAGTGTTCTACCTCACGACGAACAACTGATCTCCAAATGCTTGCCCCACTCCGGCGGCCGCTCGGCATAGCTCTCCATCCCCGGCTGCTCCTCGAACGGATTACTCAGCACCGCGTGCAGACGACGAACTTCTGAATAGTCGCCACTCTCCGCCGCATCGATGGCTTTCTGTGCCAGGTAGTTACGCAGGATGTACAGCGGATTGACCGCATGCATGCGTTTGCGGCGTTGTTCCTGATCAACCTCGCCTTCACGCGTCACCCGGGCGACGTAGAGCTCGCCCCAGGCATCGAAGCCTTTGATGTCGACGAAGTCATCGCGCAAACGGGCGACGGCCAGTTCAGGTGATTCTTCCCCCAAGCGGCGGAAGAACAGGCTGTAGTCGACGCCACTGTTCTGCATCAGTTGCAGCAGGTGCTCCAGCAGTTTCTGGTCATCGTCTTCGGCCTGAGTGAAACCGAGGCGGCGGCGCATCAGGTCCAGGTAATGGGCCTGGTACAGCGGGAAGTACAGGCCGAGCGTTTCACGCAGGGCTTCGACGCTGATGAACGGCGTCAGGGCCTGGGCCAGAGCGCTGAGGTTCCACTGGCCGATCGGCACCTGGTTGCTGAAGGAGTAACGGCCCTGGTCATCGGAGTGGTTGCAGATGAAGTGGGCGTCGAAGTCGTCGAGGAAGGCGAATGGGCCGTAGTCGAAGGTAATGCCGAGGATCGACATGTTGTCGGTGTTCATCACGCCGTGGCAGAAGCCATAGGCCTGCCATTTGGCGATCAGCTCGGCATTGCGCTCGACGATTTCGCGAAACATCGCCAGGTACGGTTCCGGCTGTTCCAGGCATTCCGGGAAATGCATGGCCAGCACGTGGTCGCCGAGTTCTTTCTGCTTCTCGGGACGTTTGGTGTAGTAGAAATATTCGAAATGCCCGAAACGCACATGGCTCGGCGCCATGCGCAGGACCATGGCCGCGCGTTCCTGCTTCTCGCGCCACACCGGCGTGTCGGAGCCGATTACGCATAGGGCGCGGGTGGTCGGGATGTTCAGGGCATACAACGCTTCGGAGGCGAGAAATTCGCGGATCGAGGACCGCAGGACCGCCCGCCCATCACCCATGCGCGAAAAGGGCGTCTGGCCGGCACCCTTGAGGTGCAGGTCCCAATGCTCGCCGGCCTCGTTGTAGACCTCGCCCAGCAATAGACCGCGACCATCGCCCAGTTGTGGGTTGTAGGAACCGAACTGATGACCTGAATAGACCATCGCCCTCGGGATCGCGTCAGCCCAGAGCTTATGGCCGCTGAACAGTTCGGCGAACTCCGGGGTTTCGGCCACGTCAGGGTCGAGATCGAGCAATGCCATGGCGGCGGGGCTGGCCACCACCAGACGCGGATTGTCGATGGGCTCGGGCAGCACGTGGGTGGAAAACGTATCGCCCAGGCGGGCGAAACGATTATCGAAGGTCAGTTCGTCGAGGGCTTTCAAGGGCCATCTCCAGCAGAATGTCCGAGCATTCTGCTAGGGATAGGACGGTTAGTCGAGTTTGGCGGCTGGCGGCTCTTGAGGCGCTTGACCATCCACCTTGGGCTCAATGGTTTTCACTTCCGGATCGACGGGCACCATTCTGTATTCCTGGCCCTGGATGTTCTTGAGGTAAACCTCCATCTGCCGGAATGAGATGTTGATGTGCTGTTTCTTGAACTCGCGATTGATGAAGCGGTTGACCTCATCGAGCACCGGGTTACGGTCGCCGAGGTCGCGCACATGCATGCGCAGCTCGTGGTCGAGGGTGCTTTCGCCGAAGTTCAGGAAGTACACGTGGGGTTCCGGGTCTTTCAACACTCGCGGGTTATCGCGCGCGGCCTTGAGCAGCAATTCCTTGACCAGGTCCAGGTCCGAGCCGTAATCGACACCGAGCTTGAGGGTCACTCGGGTGATGGTGTCGGTCAGGGACCAGTTGATCAATTGTCCTGTAATGAACGTTTTGTTCGGGACGATGATGTCCTTGCGGTCGAAGTCGGTGATGGTCGTGGCACGGATGCGGATCTTGCTCACCGTGCCGGACAGGTTACCAATGGTGATGGTGTCGCCGATCCGTACCGGACGTTCGAACAGGATCATGATCCCGGAGATGAAGTTGGCGAAGATTTCCTGCATCCCGAAGCCGAGACCCACCGACAGCGCCGCCACCAGCCATTGCAACTTGTCCCAACTCACGCCGAGAGTCGACAGGGTCGAGACGAAACCGATGCCAGCGATCACGTAAGACAGCAAGGTGGTGGTGGCATAGGAACTGCCCTGAGCCAGGTTCAGTTTCGACAGCACCAACACTTCCAGCAACCCCGGCAAGTTGCGCGCGAGGGCGAAGGTGATGCCGATGATGATCAGTGCGCCGAGCATGTCGCCAATGCTGATCGGCACCATGCTCATGTTGGCGCCGGTACCGCTGGTGTATTCGTAGAGGGTGACGTTATCCAGGTACGAGAACACAGAGATCAGGTCCGACCAGACCCAGTACAACGCCGCGATGAAACCGCCAAGCAGTGCCAGGCGGATCAGGCGCAGGGACTGTTCGTTGACCTTCTCGATATCCAGCGTTGGCTCTTCGATCACCGCTTCGCCATCGCCGGCCTCTTTCGCGGCCTGGCGTTTGGCCAAGGCGCGCTGGTAGGCCAGACGGCGTGCCGCAACGCTGAGGCCGCGCACGAAGGTGGCCTCGATCACCAGCCAGAACATCAGCAGGTAAAGGGTGTTGATCAACCGGTCACTGAGCTTAAGCGCGGTGTAGTAGTAGCCAAAACACACCGCTACGAACAGCGCGACAGGCAGGACGGTGAACATGATCCCCACGGCCTTGCGGAACAGCGAAGCGTTCTGGTGAGTCGGGCTGCTGATCAGCAGGCGGCTGAGCAGCCAGGCCATCAACGCGTAGCAGGTCAGCACTACCGGCATGCCGAGTACATCATCGGCCAGGGTCGCGGGTTGCAGCTCGGCGACTGCCACCACTGCGACCAACGCCATGACCACCAGCCCGAGTCGACGGACCCAGCCCTGGAGGAATTCGACCTGAGGTTTTTCCCAGCGGAAATGCAGTTCGGCCACGCCGCCCGGCGCGAGGATCCGGTAAGCGGTGTAGAACACCAGCCAGGCCTGAGCCATTTGCAGCAGCGCCGCGCCCATGTTCGCGTTTTGTCCGCGGGCGTCGATTTGCAAAGCCAGGCCGCACAAGGCCAGGCCCAGGGAGACCGGCATCGCCAGCAGAATGTTGATCAGGATTGCCTGCGGCGTGTGCCACTGGCTGTCGCGTTTGAAGTGGCCGATGTCCTGGTGAACCTTGCTCAGTCGGGCATACAGGCTCTTGCGCCGCCATAGCAGGGCACCGATCAACAGCGCCAGGGGCAGGAACAGCAGCGGCCGTTGGGTCAGGCCGTCACTTAATTCGCTCAGGCTGGAAGCCCACGGCAGCGTGGTGACCTGACGTTCCAGGCGCTCCGGCACGGCGCGCATCCACTCCGGGTCCAGCGGTTTGTTGCTGGGAATCCAGAACATCTGCTCATCGAGGGTCGCCCGCAGGCTTTGCGCGGTGCTGAGCAGTTGCTTCTGATTGAGTTGCAACGTGATGGATTCGTTGAGCACCGCGCTGAGCTCGCGGTTCAACCGCTCCAGCAGGTCGGCGCGGGTCGTGGCCAGTTCCAGCAGGCTCTTGCGCAATTGCGGGGTGACTTGCTCGGGAGGCTGAGTCGACAGCAGGTTGTCGACGTAGGTCGCCGGGTTGCTGAGCAGTTCCCGTTGCTGGCTGACTTCGAATTGATACAGACGAATGTCGGCGATCTGGTCGGCCAGGTCACGGTCGAGCCTGAGGCGTGGCAGGGCCTGTTTCTGTTTGTAGAGAATCTTGGAGAGCAGCAGGCTGCCCTTGAGCACGTTGATCTGCTCGTCCAGCGCCGAATCGCTCTGGGTCACGTTGTCCAGTTGCTGCTTGGTCTGCAGGTTCTGTTGGGTGACTTCGTTGAGACGGTCGGTGCTTTTGAGCAGGTAGTCCGAGAGTTTCAGGTTGGCCGCGCTTTCGGTAGCCAGCAGGCTGCTGCCGCCGGACTTCTGCGCTTCGATGGACTGCTGCGTCACCGTCTCCTGGGACTGGGCCAGGCGCTTCTGGTTGATCAGGTTTTGCAGCTCCTGGATTTCCTGATCCAGACGATCGGATTTTTCCGAGAGCAAGTCATGCTGACTGTTGCCCAAGTCCTGCAGTTGATTGTTGCCGGCCAGTTCCTGGCGGCGCAACGGGATCAGGGCATTCAGCGCCGCGAGTTCTGCATTGAGCAGATCGCGTTGCTCAGGGGTCAAGATCTTGCCGGCGTCCTTGCCAACTTTGAGGATGTTGTTGATCTGCTGGATGCGCGTCTGGCTGGCAGAAATTTCGGCCTGGGCGCGCTCGGGGCGGGTCTGGGCAGTAATCACCAGACTGTTGGCGTCAGCCAGGGCTTTCTGCAGATCGCTTTGCTGGGTGGAGCGCTCGGTGAGCATTTGCTCCAGTTGCTGAATAGGCTCTTTGGCATAGCGCTGCGGTACTGGCAGCACTTTGGTGGCTTTGAGCTTGGTCAGTTCTCGCTGGTTCTCGATGTTCTGCTTTGGGGCGTTGGCCAATTGCTGCTTGAGATCGGCCAGTTTCTGCTCGTAATCACGCTGGTTGTTGAGCTGTGTCAGCGTGCTTTGCAGGATGCTCTGCAGGGCTTTCTGATCGGCTTCCGGCAGTTTGCGGTCGGCGATCTTGTTCAGGTTCGCCTGCACGGCTTCGCTGGACGGCGGTTCGGCCGCTTGCAATGTACCGACTGAAAGACTCAAGCCCAGCAGGGCCGTGATGATAAACGTGCGCAGGGTTGACATAGAGACCGATCGAAAACGAGACGAAGTGTGGAGTTTAGAGGAACAAGCCCGGACCGGGGCGACTTCCTTCGGGGAATCTGACGCCCACTTTACCGATCTTGTTCCCTTCCATGACCGCGACGGTCCAAATGGTGTTGTTCCACTCCACTTGGTCACCGACGACTGGCGCACCGCCCACTTTCTGGGCAATGAAGTGGCCGAGCGACATGTCTGGATCGATGCCTTCCACTTTCAACCCGTACAGCGCCGCAACCGCGGCCAGTTGGGCGTCTCCTTCGAGCACGAAGTCGCCGAAGAAGCGCAGATCGAGGCCCCGTTGCGGTGCCTGACTGAAGAGTTTTCCGAGGGCGGGAAGGTTGTGTTCATGGCCGATTACGCACAGCAAATCGTCGACTTCGAGCACCGTACTACCCGACGGATGGAGCAGTTGCTGGCGACGAAACAGGGCTGCGATGCGAGTGCCTTCGGGCATTTTCAGCTCGCGAAGGGGCGAGCCGATGCACCATTTCTCGGCACCGAGGCGATAAACGAACAGCTCCCACTCACTGGTGACGTGCACTTCCAGGGCTGCGCGGGAGATCGGCGCCGGCTCCGGCGGAACGGTCACTTTCAAAAGCTTCGCCACCCACGGCAGGCTCGTACCCTGCACCAGCAGCGACACCAACACGATAAAGAAGGCGAGGTTGAAATAGAGCTGGGCGTTGGGCAGGCCGGCCATCAGCGGGAACACCGCCAGAATGATCGGGACCGCGCCGCGTAACCCGACCCAGGAAATGAACGCCTTCTCGCGCCCATGGAAGGCCTTGAAGGGCAGCAGGCCGACGATCACCGACAACGGCCGGGCAAACAGAATCATCCACAGCGCCAGACCCAGAGCGGGCAAGGCAATCGGCAACAAGTCGTGGGGCGTCACCAGCAGCCCCAGCACCAGGAACATGCCGATTTGCGCCAGCCAGGCCATGCCATCGAGCATGTGCAAAATGCCGTGGCGGCTGCGCACCGGGCGGTTGCCGATGACCAGGCCGCACAGATAAACCGCCAAAAAGCCGCTGCCGTGCAAGGCGTTGGTCAGGGCAAACACGACCAGTCCGCCAGCAATGACCAGAATCGGATAAAGGCCGGTGGCCAAGTGGATGCGGTTGACCAGTTGCAGCATGAACCAGCCGCCGCCCAGGCCGATGACAGCACCGATACCGAACTCACGCATCAAGTGCCCGAGCAGGCTCCAGTGCAGACCGGTCTGGCCGCTGGCGAGCATGTCGATCAGGGTTACGGTGAGAAACACCGCCATTGGGTCGTTGCTGCCGGACTCGATCTCGAGGCTGGCGGTCACCCGTTCGTTCAGGCCTTTGCCGCCGAGCAGCGAGAACACCGCCGCGGCGTCGGTGGAGCCGACGATAGCGCCGATCAGCAGGCCCTGAATCAGGTTCAGGTTGAACAGCCACGCGGCGGCCATGCCGGTCAACCCGGTGGTGATCAACACCCCGACCGTCGCCAGCGAAAGCGCCGGCCACAACGCTACGCGGAAGCTGGAAACCCGGGTGCGCAAGCCGCCGTCGAGCAGGATGACGGCCAGTGCGAGGTTGCCGACCAGATAAGCCGTTGGGTAGTTATCGAAAATAATGCCGGCGCCATCGACGCCGGCCGACATGCCCACCGCGAGGATGATCACCAGAATCGGGATGCCGAGGCGCGATGAAAGTGAGCTCACCAGAATGCTTGCACCTACCAGCAACGCGCCGATCAAGAACAGGCTGTTGATGGTCGTCGCATTCAAAGGCAATACTCCAGAAAGCTGAAAGGCGGGCGCAAACTGACCATGCAGTCTGCGTGCCAGCGATTCTAACCTGTTGAAATGTGATGCTGTCAAAAAGCTTTTTCAGATCAAAAGATCGCAGCCTCGTTTCACTCGACAGCTCCTACAAAGGATCTGCGTAAACCTGTAGGAGCTGTCGAGTGAAACGAGGCTGCGATCTTTTCGGCAGTGATGCGATCTTCGTTTACAGACTAAACCGCCCAACCATGTTGTTCAGGTCCAGCGCCAAACGCGACAGCTCATTGCTGGCAGCGCTCGTCTGGTTGGCGCCCGTCGCCGACTGCACCGACAGATCACGAATGTTCACCAGATTACGATCCACTTCGCGGGCAACCTGTGCCTGCTCTTCGGCAGCGCTGGCGATGACCAGGTTGCGTTCGTTGATTTCGACGATGGCGCTATTAATAGTGTCCAGCGACATGCCAGCACCACGAGCGATGTTCAACGTCGATTCAGCACGCTCGGTGCTGTTGCGCATCGAATCCACCGCGTGTTCGGTACCGCTCTGAATGCTGCCGATCATGCGTTCGATTTCGCTGGTCGACTGCTGGGTGCGATGCGCCAGTGCGCGCACCTCGTCCGCTACCACGGCGAAACCACGACCGGCCTCACCGGCACGTGCGGCTTCGATGGCTGCGTTCAATGCCAGCAAATTGGTCTGGTCAGCCAGGCCGCGAATCACGTCCAGCACTTTGCCGATGTCACGGGACTCGTTGGCCAGATCGCCGATCAGGGTCGCGGTGCTCTGCACATCGGCGCTCATGCGTTCGATGGCGCTGACGGTTTCCTGCACCAGGTCACGGCCATCACCGGCGGAGGTGGTGGCGTTTTTCGAGGCTTCGGACGTGCTGACGGCATTGCGCGCGACTTCTTCCACGGCGCTGGTCATTTCGTTGACCGCGGTGGCGGCCTGTTCGATTTCGTTGTTTTGCTGGGTCAGGCCGCGGGCGCTTTCGTCGGTGACACTATTGAGCTCTTCAGCGGCGGACGCCAGTTGCGTGGCGGACCCGGAAATCCGTTGCAGGGTGTCGCGCAGCTTGTCCTGCATTTTCGACATGGCCAGCAGCAAGCGGCCGGCTTCGTCCTCACCGTCTACTGTGATCGGGCGAGTCAGGTTGCCTTCGGCAATTTCTTCGGCAGCGCTCAGGGCATTGGCGATCGGCTTGGTGATGCTGTTGGTCAGCAACCAGGCGAAAAGCAGGGTCAGGCCGGTCGCGATCACCAGCAGGGTGATCACCAGGTTGAAGGCCGAGGCGTACTGGTCGGCAGCTTGCTGATTGGTGTCGAGGGTCTGCTGCGTATTGATCTCCAGCAAACGGTTCAACACGGTGTTCACCGCTTCGGAGTTGGTCAGCAGTTCGGTATTGAGCAAGGTGCGCAGTTCATCGACCTGATTGTTGCGCGACAAAGTCTTCATGCGGTCTTCGATCTGACGGTACTGGCCGAGCAACTGCACGTACTGGTCGTAGGCCGAACGTTCCTGCGGGTTGGTGATCAGTTTTTCGTAAGTCGCCTGAGCGGCACGAATCTGCTGATTGCGGGTTTCCAGCAGTTCCATGGTCTTTTGCTGGACGTCCGGCTCGCGATTCACCAGCAAACGGTAGGACAGCACGCGCAGGCGCAGGGTGAGTTGCGTGAACTCGTCGAGGCTTTTGATGCTCGGCACGCTGCTCAAGGTGATCTCCTCGGCGGCACCGCGAATCTTGCTCATCTGGTTCAAGGCAAACACACCCAGAATCAGCATCAGGCCGCCAATCAGGGCAAAACCGAGGAACGCCCGTGGAGCGATATTCATATTACGAAGGGACATGGTGTTTACCGAAATGAGCGCATCCGTGCGGCGCTGAGACTGACGTATGGGTGACTTATCGGTCGTACGACTAAAGTCTTGAGTCCCTGCGCGTTTTTGTCGCACAAAGGCTCCGGCGACGAAGTGCAGGAACCAGATCCGCCAATCACAGTCTTTAAAGTTCGCGAGGAAGGTCGCCCGCCAGGAAAATCAAGGCCTTGCGCCCCAATAACCCTGGCATCCGTGGTGACTTTTCTTTATCGTACGCGCCCTTTGAAAATGCTTGGAAAATCAAAATGTTGGAAGCATCCCTAAGCCAATTGGAACAGCTGGTCAGCGACCTGGTGCAACAGAACCAGACCCTGCTCGGCACCAACCAAACCCTGAGCGCAGAACTGGCCCAGGCCAAGGATGAAAACGAAAGCCTGCAGCTGAGCCTGATGGAACAGGAAGAGAAACAAGGTGCCACCGCCGCACGTATTCAGGCCCTGGTTGAGCGCGTTAGCGCCGGCCCAGTCAGCGCATGAATCACGGCGCCGCAGGGGTAAAAGTCGTCTCGATCCTGGGGGAGGACTATTCGATCAAGGCGCCGGCCGGGGAAGAGCAAACCCTGCTGGACGCCGCGTTAATGCTGAAGGCTGCCCTGGCCGACACCAAACGGAAGTACCCGACGCTGATCGGTGACCGCTTGCTGGTGCTGGCCGCGATGAATCTGTGCTCGCAGCAGATCGAAATGCAGAAACAGCACAAGCAGGAACTCGACCGTTACCAAGAGCAAGTCAGCGCCACGGTTGAAGTGATCTCCAAGACGATCAATCAGGCCTGATCGGCTTTGCGCACAACCAAAGAATAAATTGTCGTTTGCGTTGTATACAATCGGCACGGCTGTTGCAGCGTTTCAGCCTCTTATTCTTTGGGGGTGCTCCATGCAGTTCTGGCGACGCAGTATTCAATGGCAGTTGATCCTGAGCATGGGCACCGCCCTGCTGGTCAGTATTCTGATCGTGGTTGGCATTTATACCCTCGTGGTCAACCGTCTCGCCGAGCGCTATCTGGTCGAACAAGCGTTACCGTCGAGCATCGAAGCGATGCGCAACGACATCGAGCGAATCCTCGTACAACCCCTCACCGCCGCCAAGGACATCGCCAGCAATAGCATGGTGCGCGACTGGCTGGTCGGGGGCGAAAACAGCGCCCAGACCAACACTTTCGTCACCTATCTGGAAGGCATCCGCTCCGAGCACAAAGCCTTTACCGCGATTATTGTCGGCACCGCGTCCAACCATTACTTCACTGAAAAAGGCCTGGACCGGACCCTCAGTCGCTCCAATCCAAAGGACGCCTGGTTCTATGCTTTCCTCGACAGCAACCAGCCGCGCACCCTCAATATCGACAATGACACCGCCACCGGCGAACTGGCCCTGTTCATCGACTTCAAGGTCGAGCAGGCCGGCAAAGTCGTGGGCGTTGCCGGGCTCGGCCTGAGCATGAAAGAGTTGTCGGAGCTGATCCACAACTTCAACTTTGGTGAGCGCGGCAAGGTCTATCTCGTGCGTTCCGACGGTTTGATCCAGGTTCACCCCGAAGCGCAGTTCAGTGGCAAACGCACGCTGGTCGAACAGATTGGCGCTCCGGCGGCACAAGCGGTCATGGGGCAAAAAGGTGCCACCAGTAGCTTTGTACGCGAGGGCGAAGATTTCCTGGCATTGAGCCTGCCGTTGCGGGATTTGGGCTGGACCTTGGTGGCCGAAGTGCCACAGTCGCAGATCTACGCCGAAGCCCGCCGCGCGATGTGGATGAGCAGCGGCATTGGCCTGGCGGTTGCGCTGGTTTGCCTGATGCTGGTGGTGTTGTTGGCCCGTGGGTTGGTGCGGCCGATCCGTCAGGTAACAGCAGCACTGGTAGCCATCGGTAGCGGTGGTGGAGATTTGACCCACAGGTTAGATTCCAGTCGCGCCGATGAACTGGGCGACCTGGCGCGTGGTTTCAATCGATTCCTTGAAAGTCAGCGCGACATGATCGGCGAAGTGCTGACCACCAGCGAGCGTTTACGCACGGCAGTCGGCCAAGTGGCGCGGGTGGTGGACAACACCGCCGAACGCTCCGGCCGGCAGCAGGAAATGACCGACATGGTCGCCACCGCCGTCCACGAAATGGGCCTGACCGTGCAGGAAATCGCCCAGAATGCTGGCAACGCAGCGGTGGCTTCGCAAACTGCCCGCGATGAAGCGATGCAGGCGCGGGAAGTGGTGGGCGGATCGATCCGGCATATCGAAAGCATGTCCGACGAGATTGGCCTCGCTGCCAGTGCGGTGGGCGAGTTGGCCCATCAGGTGGCCTCCATCGATCAAGTGCTGGCGGTGATTCGCGGGATTTCCGAGCAGACCAATTTGCTCGCGCTCAACGCGGCCATCGAAGCGGCGCGGGCCGGGGACATGGGGCGTGGGTTTGCGGTCGTGGCGGATGAGGTGCGGACGTTGGCGCGGCGGACACAGTCGTCGACTGATGAGATTCAACAGATGATCGGCAGCCTCAAGCAAGGCGCGGAGAACGCGGTGTTGTCGATGCACACTGGGCAAGCTGCGACGGGCACGGGTGTCGAATCGAGCCAACGCACCGGGGCGTCATTGACGGCGATTACCGGGCAGGTCGAGCGCATCAGCGACATGAACCATCAGGTGGCGGCGGCGACGGAAGAGCAGTCGGTGGTGACGGAAGAGATTAACCGGAACGTGCAGGGGATTTCTGATCTGGCCCGTGCAACCGCCGGGGAGGTCAGGGCTTGCCGTGAGGATTGTCAGACGTTGCAGCGGTTGGCCGATGATTTGGCGCGGCAGATGGGTAGCTTCAAGTTGAGTTGATGAGTTGTCTTTGCGGGCGCCTTCGCGGAGAGTGTCAGATTTTTTGTGTGCGGGCCGGTAATGGCCTGCCGTCAGGCAGGCCTTCATTTCACCAGGTCGGCCTGATGAATCGATCTCCGTACAAGACCGCAAACTGATTCA